>NZ_JAJAFX010000030.1:0-68714 GCF_025384845.1 Photorhabdus temperata
AAGGCACCGAATGCAACCGCACTTGTGTGTGGGGCTGAGACGCTGAGCTATGCTGAACTGAACAGGCGGGCAAACCGGTTGGCCCATGAGCTTATTGCACAGGGCGTGATACCGGAGCAACGTGTTGCGCTTTGTGTCTCCCGTTCTGCGTCGATGATGATAGGGTTGCTGGCTATATTGAAGGCCGGAGGTGCTTACGTCCCGCTTGATCCTGCCTATTCGAGTGACCGTTTGAGGGGGATTTTAAGTGATGCCACTCCGGTCATGGTGGTGGCGGATGCGGTGGGGCGTACGGCTTTGGGTCAGGATGTACTGAAAGGGCTGAAGGTGTTAGAGCCGGATACGGATGGGGAACAACCGGACAGCAACCCGCAGGGATTATCACTGCATTCAAGACAGCTGGCCTATGTGATTTATACCTCAGGTACCACCGGTATGCCCAAAGGGGTGATGGTGGAACATCGTGGCGTCATAAATTTGGCAATCGACCATATTGATCGCCTGGGTGTTAAACCGGATAGCCGGGTTTTGCAATTTGCCTCCATTAGTTTTGACGCCAGCGTTGCGGACATTATGATGGCCTATGGCGCGGGCGCCGCCCTCCATATTCTGGCAGACGATATCCGCTATGACAGGAATGCCTTGTGGAATTATCTGGATGAACAGCGTATTACTCATCTGACTTTGCCGCCTGCCGTCCTTCAGAATGCTCACGAACTGCCCCCGTTACAAACGCATTTAACCTTGATATTTGCAGGGGAGGCGCTGGGTTCTGCGTTATTGCAATCGTTAGCCGGCAGGTATAACACCTTTAATATTTATGGCCCGACCGAAGCCACCGTTGCGGTCATGGCATGGCATTGTCCACCCGATTATCAGGGGGAGGAGATCCCTATCGGCCGTCCAATAAACAATACACGTATCTACCTGCTTGATGCGCAGGGTCAGCCAGTGCCGCGGGGCGCGGTGGGTGAACTCTATATCGGGGGGGCGGGTGTCGCCCGTGGTTATCTGAACAGGCCGGATCTGACCGCAGAGCGTTTCCTGGATGACCCATTCTCAGTGATGCCGGGTGCCCGTATGTATCGGACAGGTGACCTTGCCCGTTATTTGTCGGAGGGTAACCTGGTTTATGTGGGGCGCAATGATCAGCAGGTGAAAATCCGGGGATTCCGTATAGAACCCGGAGAGATAGAAGCGCGTCTGATGGAATACCCTGCCGTTCGGGAGTCACTGGTGGTCACTGATGGTAAAGGGGAGGATAAGCGTCTGGTCGCTTATGTGGTCGCGGATGATGAGGAAGGACTGGCTCAACATTTGCGTTCGCATCTGTCAACTCGATTACCTGAATATATGATACCGTCGGCGTTTGTCCGGCTGGGTGCTTTCCCGTTGACCCGGAACGGTAAATTGGATCGCCGGACATTACCCGCACCGGACGAAAAAGCGGTTGCCCGTCAGATTTACGCCGCACCGCGAGGAGAAACAGAAATCGCATTGGCGGACATCTGGCGTGAATTGCTGGGGATTGAACAGGTCAGCCGGCATGACAACTTCTTCGCTCTGGGCGGCCATTCACTGCTTGCCATTCGAATGGTCAATCTTATCGCCGGTCAGGGTTTGATTTGTACCTTGAACGCCTTGTTCCAATTCCCTGTGTTGTCTGAACTGGCAGCAAAAATCACCTCAGATTTGCTGTCTCAGCCGCAGACCAGCGCCATACCGGTGCGACCGGGTGGAACGGCGCTGCCATTGTTCTTTGTGCCCAGTGGAATGGAAGACTATTCCTATGTTTACGGGCTGGCTCAACATATCCGGTCAGACTATCCGGTTTATACGCTGCCCTGGCCGTCCATCAGTGAAGAACCGATGGCGACGATGAAAGAGCATGCGGCCAGAATGATCAACTTGATGAAAGCGGTTCAACCGGCAGGCCCGTACCGGATAGCGGGTTACTCTTCCGGCGGCATATTGGCTTATGCCATTGCCCAGTGGCTTTTACATGCCGGGGAGGAGGTTAACTTCCTGGGATTGATTGATACGCCGGCTCCTCATGATGTCAGTGAGGAGCCTGTGCAACTCAACCATCTGTTCTTTGCTGTGTTAATAAAGCAGTTTGGGGGGGAACACACAGAAGAGATTGCGGCATTGTACCGGCGAATTGATGAGCTGAATTTGGTGCAGTTTATTGAAGCGGCACAGGAATTGGCGTTATATCCCGCCAGTCTTCGCCCTGATTTAGTCGCCAAACGTTGGGAGCAGGGAGAGCATTATATACAAATAGTCGAAGAGTATGAGCCGCAGGCATTAGCGGTAACGCTGCATCAGTTTTATGCGATGGAACCTTGTCCGCCTAATCCTTTTGTTGCGGATGAAGAACCGAAATCTTTAACTATGGACCCATCGTTAGGCTGGGCACAGATAATGCCTGACTCTTTACTTCAGTTGATTGCTGTTCCAGGTAACCATGCGAGTTTGATGGAGAATAAGGAACATAGAATCGCTTTAGCTCAGGCTCTGAATAGGGTGTTGGCAATGCATTGTGATGGGGAGGCGCTGTAATACTGACACATTAATCAATATAGAATAATTTGATGTTGATGTATGATCCGGTATATATTTTTATACCGGATCATTTTTATATTAAAAAAATAATAAAACGGATAATTTTATTAATAATTTTCTTAATTACATTTCTCCGTTATTGTTTTTGTTCCCTATTATGTGATCTAAGTCGGGTTTTATTATTAATTTTATTCTATTTTTTTGATTTTCTGGGTATTTTAATCCTGTATTTGGTTGTGGAGTCATTGTTGAAAATGTTTTTTTGATAAACAATAGCCGAAGTTTTGATAATGTGTTTTCTGGTGGTGATATAGGCTGATTTAATCAGTTTTGATTTCATTACCTCACTTTTTTTTATACCCAATAGATTTCAAGTTGCAGCGCGGCGGCAAGTGAACGCATCCCCAGGAGCATAGATAACTATGTGACTGGGGTAAGTGAACGCAGCTAACAAAGCAGCAACTTGAAAGATGAAGGGTATATATTGTTTTTATTTTAAATGACTCGTGATAATAGGAATGAAAGAACGGTAAGGGACAGTCTCAATGTATGTGTTAATCGGTGTCTTTAAACTGTGTTCCTGCTTGCGCCACGGTGCAGTTCAATATCGCAGGATGTTCGGAAAATCACATCAAAGAACGATCTTTCTGTAATTTTTATCTTTTTAATCAATATCATAAACAATTAATAATTATTCCTGTCACATTATTTTATTGCGGGGTAATATGTGGTGTAGTTAATTGTAAATTTTAATTATTTCTTGGTATTATTGGATTAAATAACATTTCTATTCGCAATGCGACTTGGTTTTTATAAAACAATATGTAATGAGGTGAGGTAGTGCCGGTCTGTTTGTCGTATTCACGTTATTGGTGATTCTTTTGTTGTTAAATTTAAATGAGATTGTTTTTGATCTGAAATTATATTTTTGCTTAATATGATAATGAATTCATTGGATGGGTTAATCTTTAATTATTTAATTTGATGTCAGTCAATGAAAATTGTAGAAAATTAATTAAATTTATCTAAAAAACAGGAGTGGAAATGGAATAGCTTATTCTGGATCATAAAGTGAATGATTTATTCCGTTATCAGGGTAATTAGTATCGTAGTGTTTTAATGATACGGCTATTAACCGGGTTATGGCATCCAGTATCTGATTATCTTGAATTGATATCGGATGTGCCGGTTTTTATTTCCTGAAGGTAAGAAGAAAATATTGGTGATGGCTGTCAGGAATGACAGTTTTCAAATTCTTAACAGATTCGTTGAGGTCGTAAATGAAAGATAGCATTGCTGAAGCAGGAAGTGCTCTTAGCGCTGAATTCCTCTCTCAGACGTCAGAATACATAACCAACACAAATGACACCTCACCACAGACTCAAAATACACATCATATCCCCCAGGCGCTCATACCCAGTGAATCATTTTGGTATGAACGCCTTGCTGCTTTGCAACCGCTCCAGTTACCTTTCGAGACCGCCGCAGAGCAAGCGGAGCCCAAATGGGCCATGAGTCTTTGGCAGTCCTCGTTGCCGAAAAACGGAGAAGAGGAGCCATTGCGGACATTATTACAGGCATTCGCTATCTATCTTGCGCGCTTGACCCAGCAGACTGAATTCCAAATCGGTTGGGGCGTGAAGGCAAACGATAATCTGGCCGATCTGGCGCCTATGGTGCCGATGACCATTGAGGTGGCGTTTGATAAGCCGTGGAGAGCGGTAGCTGATTGGATTGATAACGAACTTGTCCAGTTGATGCGGCACTGGACATTTAGTCGCGATCTTTTCATCCGTTTTCCTTCATTGCAGGCTATTCCGGCGTTGGCGACCCGCCGGCCGTGGCAGATCGCCGTCTCGGTGATACAAGATGACACACCGTGTGATCATAAGGTATCTGGTGAATTGCTGACGCTCCAGGTGAATGCACAGGGCGGTTTTCGCTGGGTATACGATACAAACCGTTTGAGCGCGGAAGTGGTTCAACGGATGAGTGAACATTTACAGATGCTGGCATTGTCGAAAAGGAACGGTGATGGCATCCCTGTCGGGCAACTGAATTTGTTGTCCGAGGCTGAACGCAGGTTGTTGCTGGAAACCCGGAATGCCACGGAAACTCCGTATCCTGACCCGTTATGTATTCATCAGTTATTTGAGCAACAGGCAGCGCAATCCCCAGGCGCTATTGCGCTGGTGTATCAAGAGCAGATGCTCAGTTATGCGGAATTAAATGCCAGCGCCAACCGCCTGGCCCATCAATTGATGGCGTTGGGTGTTACCCCCGACCAGCCGGTGGTGATTTGCGTGGCCCGCTCTCCGGCGATGGTGGTGGCGCTGTTAGCCGTGCTGAAAGCCGGCGGCGCTTATGTGCCGCTGGACTCAACCTATCCGCAGGAACGTCTGGCGTATATCCTGAATGATACGGCGCCGTCGGTTGTATTGGCTGATGTGGCCGGTCGGGCGGTGCTGGGCGAAGAAGTGTTGACCGGGTTGACGGTACTGGACCCAAATACGCAGCCAGACCGGCCGGACAACAATCCGCAGGTTCCGGCGTTGACGCCTCAGCATCTGGCTTATGTGATTTACACCTCCGGCTCAACCGGGCAGCCGAAGGGGGTAATGGTAGAGCATCAGGCGATATATCAACGGTATCTGGGTTTTAATGAGACTTATGCTGTCACCGCGCAAGACCGGGTACTGCAATTTGCCGCGTTTGCCTTTGATGTGTCAGTGGAAGATTTCTTCTCGTCGTTATGCAACGGGGCTACGTTGGTTCTTCGCGATGACAGTTGGTTGGCGTCGGTGGCGGAATTTATTGCCTTAGCCCGGCAATATCGTATTACGGTAATGTCACTGCCGACCTTATTCTGGTCTGAACTGGCGGCCAGAGACAATGGATTACCGCTGCCGGATTGCCTCCGGCTGATCATCATTGGCGGTGAGGCGGTGAAAAAGAACGCCGTTCAGGATTGGTTTACTCATGAAACCCACCGGCCCCGGCTGTTGAACGGTTATGGCCCGACTGAAAATGTCGTGACGGCGACTTATAAGGATGTTCTATCCCCGGACGATGCCCGTTCTATCGGTCGGCCAGCCAAAAATGCCCGCATTTACCTGCTGGATCAATATAGTCAACCCGTGCCATTAGGCTGCGTGGGTGAAATGTATATTGGCGGCGTCGGAGTGGCGCGCGGTTATCTGAACCGGCCGGAACTGAGTGCAGAACGTTTTATACTAGATCCTTTTAGCCCGGAACCCGGTGCGCGGATGTATCGTTCCGGGGATTTGGCCCGCTACCTGCCGGATGGTGACCTGGAATTCATTGGTCGTAACGACCAGCAGGTTAAAATTCGGGGTTTCCGGGTTGAACTGGGGGAAATTGAAACCCGGTTGGTGGAACACCCAGCGGTGCAAGAGGCCGCGGTGCTGGCGCTGGATGATGGACAGAGCAAACGATTGGTCGCTTATGTGGCAGCGCAAGTGCAGGAGGGATTGGCAGCCCGTTTACGTGAATACCTGAGGGCCATTTTACCTGACTATATGATACCGGTGGCCTTTGTGCGTCTGGAGACTTTCCCACAAACTCCGAATGGTAAGCTGGATCGCCGGGCATTACCGGCGCCGGGCGAGGATGATTTTGTCCGTCAGATTTATGAGGCCCCGCAAGGGGAAGCAGAGATAGCCCTGGCTGCTCTCTGGCGTGAGTTATTGGGCATTGAGCAGATAAGCCGGCATGACAGCTTCTTTGCCTTGGGCGGCCATTCACTACTTGGCGTGCAGATGATTGAACGTCTGCGTCACCAGGGATTGACACTGACGGCGCGTGATCTGTTCCAGTCGCCGGTGCTGTCAGACCTGGCGCAAACATTGGGGCGCAGCCGGGCGGTGATGGTGCCGCCTAATGTGATTACGCCAGCTACCACGGCGTTAACACCAGCGATGTTGCCGCTGATTGATCTGACTCAACCGGAGATTGACCGTATCGTTGAACAGGTGCCGGGCGGAATCGATAATATTCAGGATATCTATGCCTTGTCACCGTTGCAGGATGGCATTTTGTTTCATCATCTGCTGGAGAGCGAAGGCGACCCGTATCTGGTGCTCTATCCGGTGGCTTTTGCAAACCGCGCTTTGCTGGACCGTTATCTGGCGGCAGTGCAGCAGGTGGTTGATCGCCATGACATCCTGCGTACTTCTTTTCTTTGGGAAGGATTGTCTGGGCCAGCGCAGGTTGTCTGGCGTCAGGCGACCTTACCGGTGACTGAACTGACGTTGAACCCAGCTGACGGCTCTGTTATTGACCAGTTAACCCGGCGTTTTGATCCGGGCCAGTATCGTCTTGATCTGAGTCAGGCCCCGCTATTGCATTTTGTCATCGCTCAGGAAACTGACGGTCGCTGGTTCTTATTGGAATTGCATCATCACTTGATCGGCGACCATGAAACGGTGGAAGTGATGAAACACGAAGTTCAAGCCTATTTTTCCGGGCAAGAGGAGAACCTGCCTGACCCGGTGCCGTTCCGCAATCTGGTAGCGCAGGCCCGGCTGGGAATGAATCAGGCCGCGCATACCCGTTTCTTTACCGACATGTTAGCGGAGGTGGATGAGCCGACGTTGCCGTTCGGGCTGGTGAATGTGCATCACAATGGATCTCAGGAGATGGAATCCTACCGGATGCTGACGGCCGGGTTGAATGACCGCCTGCGTTATCAGGCCCGGAATTTGGGTGTCAGTCTGGCGGCGTTGTGTCATCTGGCCTGGGCACAGGTATTGTCGCGTACCAGTGGGCAGGAGAAAGTGGTGTTCGGCACCGTGCTATTTGGGCGCATGGCGGCGGGAGAAGGGGCTGACAATGGAATGGGGTTGTTTATTAATACTCTGCCGTTGCGGTTGGATATCGATGATACCCCGGTACGGGACAGTGTGCGGGAGGTACATCTGCGGCTGGCTGGGTTGCTGGAGCATGAGCATGCCTCACTGGCGCTGGCTCAACAGTGCAGCGGGGTTGCCAGCGGTACGCCACTCTTTAGTGCCTTGTTGAACTACCGGCATAATGAGCAGCCGGATCCGCTGGATGAAACGATGGCCGGGATTGAATTCCTGGGCGAACAGGAGCGGACCAACTATCCGTTTGTGCTGTCGGTAGAGGACGGGGGCGCCACGTTGGGGCTGACCGCTAATGTGGTGCAGCCGTTTGATCCGGACAGGATATGCGATTATATGCAGCAGGCGTTGGAAAGTCTGGTGGAAGCTTTGGAGCAGGCCTCAGAGACCCCGGTACGAACGCTGAATATCCTGCCGGAAACGGAACGCACGCTGTTGCTGGAAACCTGGAATACCACGGAAACCCGGTACCCTGATCCGCTATGTATTCATCAACTGTTTGAGCAACAGGCGGAGCAAAATCCGCATGCCACAGCACTGGTGTATCAGGAACAGACGCTTAGTTATGCCGAATTAAATGCTGGCGCCAACCGCCTGGCCCATCAACTGATTGCGCTGGGTGTCACACCCGACCAGCGGGTGGCAATTTGTGTGGCGCGTTCCCCGGCGATGGTGGTGGCGTTGTTAGCTGTACTGAAAGCCGGCAGCGCTTATGTGCCGCTGGACTCAACCTATCCGCAGGAACGTCTGGCATATATCCTGAATGATACAGCGCCGTCGGTGGTATTGGCTGATGTGACAGGTCGGGCGGTGTTGGGCGAGGACGCGCTGACCTGGTTGACGGTACTGGACCCAAATACGCAGCCAGACCAGCCGGACAACAACCCGCAGGTGCCGGCGTTGACGCCCCAGCATCTGGCGT
This sequence comes from Photorhabdus temperata, assembly GCF_025384845.1. NCBI lineage: Bacteria > Pseudomonadati > Pseudomonadota > Gammaproteobacteria > Enterobacterales > Morganellaceae > Photorhabdus > Photorhabdus temperata. The sequence goes on from NZ_JAJAFX010000030.1 coordinate 8,371, forward strand.
ATGTCATCTATACCTCCGGCTCAACCGGACAGCCTAAAGGGGTGATGGTAGAACATCAGGCAATTTATCAACGTTATCTGGGCTTTAATGATACCTATGCTGTCACCGCACAAGACCGGGTGTTGCAATTCGCCGCGTTTGCTTTTGATGTTTCAGTGGAAGATTTCTTCTCGTCACTATGTAACGGGGCTACGTTGGTGATGCGGGATGACAGTTGGTTGGCGTCGGTGGCGGAATTTATTGCTTTAACCCGGCAATATCGTATTACGGTGATGTCACTACCGACCTTGTTCTGGTCTGAACTGGCGGCCAGAGACAACGGATTACTGCTGCCGGATTGCCTCCGGCTTATCATCATTGGCGGTGAAGCGGTGAAAAAGAACGCCGTTCAGGACTGGTTTACTCATGAAACCCACCGGCCCCGGCTGTTGAACGGTTATGGCCCGACTGAAAATGTTGTGACGGTGACTTATAAGGATGTGTTATCCCCGGAAGATGCCCGTTCTATCGGCCGGCCAGCGAAAAATGCCCGCATCTACCTGCTGGATAAATATGGTCAACCGGTACCCACAGGCTGTGTTGGCGAAATGTATATTGGCGGCGTCGGGGTAGCGCGCGGTTATCTTAACCAGCCGGAACTGAGCGCAGAACGTTTTATGCCGGATCCTTTTAGCCCGGTAGCCGGTGCGCGGATGTATCGCTCTGGGGATTTGGCCCGCTATCTGCCGGACGGTGACCTGGAGTTCTTGGGCCGTAACGACCAGCAGGTAAAAATCCGTGGCTTCCGTGTTGAGCTGGGGGAAATTGAAACCCGGCTGGTGGAACACCCTGCGGTGCAGGAAGCTGTGGTGCTGACGCTGGATGAAGGACGGGATAGACGGCTGGTCGCCTATGTGGTGTCGGAGGAGGAGGGATTAGCTGCTCGTTTGCGCGAACACCTGAGTGCCGTTTTACCCGACTATATGGTCCCGGCGGCATTTGTGCGTCTGGAGTCCTTCCCGCAGACCCCGAATGGCAAGCTGGATCACCGGGCATTACCGGCACCGGGGGAGGAGGCATTTGCCCGTCAGATTTATGAAGCTCCGCAGGGAGAGACTGAGATTGCCCTGGCGGCTATCTGGTGTGAGTTATTGGGCATTGATCAAATCAGCCGACATGACAGCTTCTTTGCTCTGGGCGGCCATTCATTGCTCGCGGTGCGGATGATTGAACGCCTGCGTCACCAGGGATTGACACTGGCGGCGCGTGATCTGTTCCAGTCGCCGGTATTGTCGGCACTGGCGCAAACATTGGGACAGCATCAGGCTGTGAGGGTGCCGGCCAATGTGATTACGCCGGCCACCACGGCGTTAACACCGGCGATGTTGCCGCTGATTGATCTGACTCAGGCGGAGATTGACCGTATCGTTGAACAGGTACCGGGCGGGATGGCGAATATTCAGGATATCTATGCGCTGTCGCCGTTACAGGACGGCATTTTATTCCACCACTTACTGGCAAACGAAGGTGATCCCTATTTGTTAGCCAGCCAGATGGTTTTTGCTGACCGGACTCTGCTGGATCGTTATCTGGCGGCGGTGCAACAGGTGGTTGATCGCCATGATATTTTGCGTACCGCGTTTATTTGGGAAGGATTGTCTGTACCGGCTCAGGTGGTCTGGCGCCGGGCTCCGTTGTCAGTCACTGAATTGACGTTGGACTCGGTTGATGGGCCGGTTGGTGATCAACTGGCGCAACGTTTTAATCCCCGTCATTGTCGTATTGATTTGGGTCAGGCCCCTCTGCTGCGTTTTGTCGTGGCACAGGAGACCGATGGCCGCTGGTTTTTACTGGAGTTGCAACATCACTTGCTTGGCGACTATACCACAATGAAAGTGATGAACCGTGAAGTGCAGGCGTATTTTTTCATACAGGAAGATTGTCTGCCTGACCCGGTGCCATTCCGCAATCTGGTGGCGGAGGCCCGGCTGGGGGTGAGTCAGGCAGCGCATAGCCGTTTCTTTACCGACATGTTAGCGGAGGTGGATGAACCCACGTTGCCATTCGGGCTGACGGAGGTGCATCTTGATGGATCTCAGGAGACGGCATCCCACCGGATGCTGACGACTGGGTTGAATGACCGTCTTCGCCATCAGGCCCGGCGTTCGGGTGTCAGTCTGGCGGCGCTGTGTCATCTGGCCTGGGCACAAGTATTGTCTCGAACCAGCGGGCAGGAGAAAGTGGTGTTCGGCACTGTGCTGTTTGGACGCATGGCGGCAGGTGAAGGCGCCGGCAATGGCATGGGATTGTTTATCAATACCCTGCCGCTGCGGCTGGATATCGATGATACCCCGGTACGGGACAGTGTGCGGGCGGTACATTTGCGGCTGGCTGGGTTGCTGGCCCATGAACATGCCTCACTGGCGCTGGCCCAGCGGTGCAGTGGGGTTGCCAGTGGTACGCCTCTCTTTAGTGCTTTGTTGAATTACCGGCATAGTGATCAGCCGGTGACGTCGGATAAAACGATGGAGGGTATCGAATTCCTGAGTGAACAGGAGCGCACTAATTACCCCTTTGGGTTGTCGGTGGAGGATGGTGGCGCCACGCTGGAGCTGATCGCTCATGTAGTGCAGCCGTTTGATCCGGACAGGATATGCGGATACATGCAACAGGCGCTGGAGAGTTTGGTTGAGGCGCTGGAACAGGCCCCGGAGACGCCGATCCGGGCACTGAACATTCTGCCTGAAACGGAGTGTACGTTGTTGTTAAGGACCTGGAATGCGACGGAAACTGCGTATCCTGACCAGTTGTGTATTCATCAATTGTTTGAACAGCAAGTAGAAGAAAACCCGGACGCTACGGCTCTGGTGTATGAAGACCAGACTGTCAGCTATGCGGAATTAAATGCCCGGGTTAACCGGCTGGCGCATCAACTGATTGCGCTGGGTGTCGTACCGGATCAGCGGGTAGCGATTTGCGTGCCTCGCTCACCCGCGATGATAGTGGGACTGTTGGCGGTTTTGAAAGCTGGAGGCGCTTATGTGCCGCTGGACCCTGCCTATTCTGGTGAGCGTCTGGCGCATATTTTGATTGATGCCGCGCCGGCTATTGTGCTGGCGGATAATATCGGACGGGAGGCATTGGGTGAGGAGGCGCTTTCGGGATTGACCGTACTCGATCCGAATATCCTGTCAGAACGACCGGACAGTAACCCGCAGATACCGACATTGACTTCACAGCATCTGGCGTATGTGATTTATACCTCTGGCTCGACTGGTATGCCAAAAGGGGTGATGGTGGAGCATCGTAGTGTGGTCAATCTGGCTTTGGCGCAAATTACCCGGTTTGATGTGAGGGTAACCAGCCGGATATTGCAGTTTGCTTCCTTTAGTTTTGATGCCAGTGTCTCGGAAATGATGACCGCGCTGAGTGGTGGGGCCAGTCTGGTTATTCCTGCCGACACGGTTCGTCAGGATCCATTACGTCTTTGGCATTATCTGGAAGAACGTAGGGTGACACATGCTTTCCTGACTCCAGCTTTGCTTCGAGAAGGGGCTGATTTACCGGCGCTAACGATAAAACCGACATTGATACTGGCGGGTGAAGCACCCAGCGCGGCGCTGCTTCAGGTGTTGTGTGGCCGGGTAAATCTGTTCAATGACTATGGCCCGACAGAAATCACAGTTTGCGCTACAACTTGGCGTTGTCAGTCAGACCATATGGAGACAGGGGTTTCTATCGGGCGTCCGACGGCCAACACGCGGATCTATCTGCTGGATGATCATGGTCAACCGGTGCCATTAGGCTGCGTGGGTGAAATGTATATTGGTGGCGTCGGGGTGGCGCGGGGTTATCTGAACCAGCCTGAATTGACAGCTGAACGTTTCCTGACTGATCCATTTAGTTATAAAGCGGATGCGCGGATGTACCGCACCGGGGATTTAGCCCGTTACCTGCCGGACGGTAATCTGGAGTTTGTTGGCCGTAATGACCAACAGGTTAAAATCCGGGGATTCCGGATTGAACCGGGAGAAATCGAAGCACGGCTAACAGCGCACCCGGCGGTACGTGAAGCTCTGGTATTAGCGCTGAGTAACGGTCAGGGCAAACGGCTGATTGCTTATGTGGTGGCGCGCGAGGATCAGGGGCTGGTTAACAGCCTGCGTGCCCACCTGAGTGCCGTATTGCCTGACTATATGGTGCCGGAGGCTTTTGTTCGTTTGGAGTCCTTCCCGTTAACCCCGAATGGCAAGCTGGATCGCCGGGCATTACCGGCGCCAGGTGAAGGGGCGTTTGCCCGTCAGGTCTATGAAGCCCCGCAAGGGAAGAGAGAAACGATGCTGGCGGCTGTCTGGTGTGAGTTGCTGGGCATTGAGCAGATCAGCCGGCATGACAGCTTCTTTGCGCTGGGTGGTCATTCATTACTCGCTGTGAGTATGATTGAACGATTGCGGCGTATTGGTCTGGGTTTATCGGTACAAACATTATTCCAACATCCAGTACTCTGTGTTCTGGCACAATCCCTGATGCAGCATGATGAAATTCAGGTGCCTGACAACGGTATTACACCGAATACAGTGGCGTTGACGCCGGATCTGTTACCGTTAATTGACCTGACTCAGCCGGAGATTGATTGCATCGTCGGTCTGGTGCCGGGTGGGATCGCTAATATTCAGGATATCTATGCGCTGTCGCCGTTGCAGGATGGTATTTTGTTCCACCATCTGCTGGAGAATGAATATGATCCGTATCTGTCGATCAGTCAGATGGCTTTTGCTGACCGGACTCTGTTGGATCGTTATTTAGCGGCGGTGCAACGGGTGATTGATCGGCACGACATTTTACGTACTGCCTTTATCTGGCAAGGATTGTCGGTCCCGGCGCAGGTAGTTTGGCGTCAGGCTCAATTATCCGTTACTGAACTGACACTGGATCCGGCCGACGGCCCGATTAGTGGCCAGTTAACCGGGCATTTTAACCCACGTCATCATCGTCTCGATTTGGGCCGGGCGCCTTTGCTGCACTTTGTGATTGCGCAGGAAGGCGCAGAGGGGCGTTGGATCCTGCTGGAATATCAGCATCATCTGATCGGTGACCATACGACGCTGGAAGTGATGAACCGTGAAGTACAGGCGTATCTTACGGGCCAGGGGGACAGCCTGCCTGCGCCGGTACCGTTCCGCAATTTAGTGGCTCATGCCCGATTGGGTATCAGTCAGGAAGCGCATACCCGTTTCTTTACCGACATGTTAGCGGAGGTGGATGAACCGACGCTATCATTCGGGTTGACGGAAGTACACAACAATGGTTCACAGGTGACGGAATCCTATCGGATGTTGACGTCTGAGTTGAATCACCGTTTACGTCGTCAGGCCCGGAGTCTGGGGGTCAGTTTAGCATCGCTGTGTCATCTGGCCTGGGCGCAAGTATTATCGCGCACCAGCGGTCAGGAAAAAGTGGTGTTCGGCACCGTGCTGTTTGGGCGCATGGCGGCGGGTGAAGGTGCGGACAATGGCATGGGGTTGTTTATTAATACTCTGCCATTGCGGTTGGATATGGATGAAACCCCGGTACGGGACAGCGTACAGGCCGCTCATACCCGGTTAGCGGGATTGTTGGGGCATGAACATGCTTCACTGGCGCAGGTTCAACATTGCAGTGGGGTTGCCAGTGGGATACCGCTGTTCAATGCATTACTGAACTACCGGCACAATTTGCCGCCGGACGCTGCGGATGAACTTATCAGTGGCATTGAATTCTTGGGCGGACAGGAGCGGACCAGCTATCCATTTGCCCTGTCAGTGGAAGATTTTGGTAACGCTCTGGGCCTGACTGCGCAAATTGTCCAGCCGTTTGATCCGGAACGGATATGTGGGTATATGCAGCAAGCGCTGGAGAGTTTGGTCGAGGCACTGGAGCAGGCCCCGGAAACGCCGGTACGGCAGTTGGAAATTTTGCCGGCAGCGGAGCGTACATTGTTGCTGAAGACCTGGAATGCCACTGAAACTGTGTATCCTGAGGCGTTGTGTATCCATCAGTTGTTTGAACAGCAGGTGGAGAAAACCCCGGATGCGGTGGCTCTGAGGTATCAAGAGCAAACGCTCAGTTATGCGGAACTGAATGCCCGCGCTAATCAACTGGCCCATCAACTGATGATGCAGGGGATCGCACCGGACCAGCGAGTGGTGATTTGCGTGTCACGTTCCCTGGCGATGGTGGTGGGGGTGTTGTCAATATTGAAAGCCGGTGGCGCTTATGTGCCATTGGATCCGGCTTATCCGGGTGAACGTCTGGCGCATATCCTGAATGATGCCGCGCCGGCTATTGTGCTGGCAGATAATATCGGACGGGAGGTATTGGGTGAGGAGACGCTTTCGGGGCTGACTGTACTCGACCCGAATATCCTGCCTGAGCAACCGGACAGTAACCCGCAGATAACCGCATTGACTTCACAGCATCTGGCGTATGTGATTTACACTTCCGGCTCCACCGGCACCCCAAAAGGGGTGATGGTTGAACATCGTGGGCTTGTCAACTTGACTCTGGATAAAATTGCTCAGTTTGGCATTGGCGCTGATAGCCGGATATTGCAGTTTATCTCATTGGGATTTGATGTCAGTGTCCAGGAAATTATGATGGCGTTGGCTGGTGGGGCGACTTTGGTTATCCCCGCAGATACAGTCCGTCAGGACCTAAACCGCTTCTGGCATTATCTGGAGGAACAGGCAATAACGCATGCCTGCTTGACTCCGGCTTTGCTCCAGGACGGTGCAGGTTTGCCGGTGATGACGATAAAACCAACGTTGATATTGGGCGGAGAGGCTCCCAGTACCGCGTTGTTTCAGGCTCTGAGTGACCGGGTAACGCTATTCAATGATTACGGTCCGACGGAAATCACGGTGTGTGCTACTAGTTGGCGTTGCCCGTCAGACTATTCGGGTGAGCTGGTTTCTATTGGCCGACCGACGGCCAACACACGGCTTTATTTGTTGGATGCTGATGGTCAGCCGGTGCCGTTAGGGGCTGTGGGGGAACTGTATATTGGCGGGGTTGGTGTGGCGCGGGGTTATCTTAATCACGCTGAATTAACCGCTGAATGTTTCTTGGCTGACCCGTTTAGTCCTGCATTGGATGCGCGGATGTACCGAACCGGGGATTTAGCCCGTTACTTGCCGGATGGCAATCTGGTGTATGTTGGCCGTAACGATCAACAGGTGAAAATTCGTGGTTTCCGGATTGAACCGGGGGAAATTGAGACGCGCCTGGCAGCACACCCGGCGGTGCGTGAGGTGATGGTACTGGCGCTGGGTGACGGGCAGGATAAGCGTTTGATCGCCTATGTAGCAGCGGAAGCGCAGGAGGGGCTGGTTAACAGTTTGCGTGTCCACCTGAGTGCCATTTTGCCTGACTATATGGTACCGGCAGCCTTTGTCCGTTTGGATGCTTTCCCGTTGACCCCGAATGGCAAGCTGGATCGCCGGGCATTACCGGCGCCAGATGAGGAGGCGTTTGCCCGTCAGGTCTATGAAGCCCCGCAAGGGAAGAGAGAAACGATGCTGGCGGCTGTCTGGTGTGAGTTGCTGGGCATTGAGCAGATCAGCCGGCATGACAGCTTCTTTGCCTTGGGCGGCCATTCACTGCTCGTTGTACGGATGATTGAACGATTGCGGCGTATCGGTCTGGGTATATCGGTACAAACCCTGTTCCAGCATCCAACCCTCTGTGTTCTGGCTCAGTCTCTGGTTCAGCATGATGAAATTCAGGTGCCTGAAAACCGTATTACACCGGATACGGTGGCATTGACCCCGGACTTGTTGCCATTGATTGACCTGACCCAGTCTGAGATTGATCGAATCATTGGGCTGGTGCCCGGGGGGATCGCTAATATTCAGGATATCTACGCGTTGTCGCCGTTGCAGGATGGGATTTTGTTTCATCATCTGTTGGCAAATGAAGGTGACCCGTATCTGTCGATTAGTCAGATGGCTTTTACTGATCGGACGCTGTTGGATAATTATTTAGCGGCAGTCCAACGGATAATTGATCGGCACGACATTTTACGTACTGCCTTTATCTGGCAAGGATTGTCAGTGCCAGTTCAGGTGGTTTGGCGTCAGGCCCAATTGCCAGTCACTGAATTGACGCTGGATCTGGCTGATGGGCCGATAAGTGACCAGTTAGCCGAGCGTTTTAATCCGCGTCATCATCGTCTCGATTTAGGCCGGGCGCCTTTGTTGCATTTTGTGATTGCGCAGGAAGGCGCAGAAGGTCGCTGGATCCTGCTGGAATATCAGCATCATTTGACTGGTGACCATACCACGCTGGAAGTGATGAACCGCGAAGTACAGGCGTATCTTACCGGTCAGGAAGACAGCCTGCCGGCGCCGGCGCCGTTTCGCAATCTGGTGGCGCAGGCCCGGTTGGGTGTGAGTCAGGAAGCGCATGCCCGCTTCTTTACCGATATGCTGGCAGAGGTGGATGAGCCCACACTGCCGTTCGGCCTGACGGAGGTGCATCGTGATGGTTCGCAGGTGGTGGAATTTCGCCGGATGCTGACGGGCACACTGAATGACCGTTTGCGTAGTCAGGCCCGGCGTTTAGGTGTCAGTTTGGCTTCGCTGTGTCATCTGGCCTGGGCGCAGGTCCTGTCGCGTACCAGCGGTCAGGAAAAAGTGGTGTTCGGCACAGTGCTGTTTGGACGGATGCAGGCGGGAGACGGCGCTGACAGTGGCATGGGGTTGTTTATCAATACGCTGCCGTTGCGGCTGGATGTTGATGATACCCCGGTACGCGACAGTGTGCAGGCCGCCCATACCCGACTCGCCGGATTATTAGCACATGAGCACGCTTCATTGGCGCTGGCCCAGCGTTGCAGCGGTGTGCGGGGTGATATCTCACTCTTTAATAGTCTGTTGAATTATCGGCATAATAGCCAACTGGAGACGTCGGATGAACTTATCAGCGGTACTGAATTTATTGGCGGACAGGAGCGGACCAACTATCCGTTAGCGTTATCGGTAGAGGATTTTGGTGAAGCACTGGGTTTGACGGCTCAAATTGTTCAACCGTTTGATCCGGACAGGATATGCGGGTACATGCAGCAGGCGCTGGAGAGTTTGGTTGAGGCGCTGGAACAGGCCCCGGAGACGCCGGTACGAGCACTGAACATCCTGCCTGAAACGGAGTGTACGTTGCTGTTAAAAACCTGGAATGCGACGGAAACCGCGTATCCTGAGCAGCTATGTATTCATCAGTTATTTGAACAGCAAGTGGAGGAAAACCCGGACGCTATAGCTCTGGTATATGAAGACCAGACCGTCAGCTATGCAGAATTGAATGCCCGGGCTAACCGGCTGGCGTATCAACTGATTGCGCTGGGTGTCGTACCGGATCAGCAGGTGGCGATTTGCGTGTCTCGCTCACCCGCGATGATAGTGGGGTTGTTGGCAGTTTTGAAAGCTGGTGGCGCTTATGTGCCGTTGGATCCCGCTTATCCGAGCGAGCGTCTGGCGCATATTTTAATTGATGCCGCGCCGGCTATTGTGCTGGCGGATAATATCGGACGGGAGGCATTGGGTGAGGAGGCGCTTTCGGGATTGATCGTACTCGACCCGAATATTCTGTTTGACCGGCCAGACAGTAACCCGCAGATACCGGCATTGACTTCACAGCATCTGGCGTATGTGATTTATACCTCTGGCTCGACTGGTATGCCAAAAGGGGTAATGGTGGAGCATCGTAGTGTGGTCAATCTGGCTTTGGCGCAAATTACCCGGTTTGATGTGAGGGTGACTAGCCGGATATTGCAGTTTGCTTCCTTTAGTTTTGATGCCAGTGTCTCGGAAATGATGACCGCGCTGAGTCGTGGGGCCAGTCTGGTTATTCCTGACAACACGGTTCGTCAGGATCCATTACGTCTTTGGCATTACTTGGAAGAACGGAGGGTGACGCATGCTTTCCTGACCCCAGCTTTGCTTCAGGACGGCGCTGATTTACCGGCGTTAACGATAAAACCGACATTGATACTGGCGGGTGAAGCACCCAGTACGGCGCTGCTTCGGGTGTTGTATGGCCGGGTAAATCTGTTCAATGACTATGGCCCGACAGAAATCACAGTTTGCGCTACAACTTGGCATTGTCTGTCAGACCATATGAAAACCGGGGTTTCTATCGGGCGTCCGACGGCCAACACGCGGATCTATCTGCTGGATGATCATGGTCAACCGGTGCCATTAGGCTGCGTGGGTGAAATATATATTGGTGGCGTCGGGGTGGCGCGGGGTTATCTGAACCGTCCTGAATTGACTGCTGAACGTTTCCTGACTGATCCATTTAGTCATAAAGCGGATGAGCGGATGTACCGCACCGGGGATTTAGCCTGTTACCTGCCGGACGGTAATCTGATATTTGTTGGCCGTAATGACCAACAGGTTAAAATCCGGGGATTCCGGATTGAGCCGGGGGAAATCGAGACACATTTAACTGAACACCTGGCGGTGAGTGACGCGCGGGTGTTGGCGTTGGGTGATGGGCTGAATAAACGACTGGTTGCCTATGTGGCGGCACCCGAGGATGAGGGGCTGGTTAACAGCCTGCGTGCTCACCTGAGTGTCGTTTTGCCTGACTATATGGTGCCGGCAGCCTTTGTTCGTTTGGATACCTTCCCGTTAACTCCGAATGGCAAGCTGGATCGCCGGGCATTACCGGCGCCAGGAGAGGAGGCCTTTGCCCGTCAGGTCTATGAGGCCCCGCAAGGGGAAGCTGAAATTGCGCTGGCGGCTATCTGGTGTGAAGTCCTGGGGATAGAACGAATCAGCCGGCATGATAACTTCTTTGCGCTGGGTGGTCATTCGCTGTTGGCGGTGCGGATGATGAACCGGATAGCGGCGTTAGGTTTCGAACTGCCACTGAGTACGTTGTTTGAAGCTCCGGTGTTAATCGCCTTTGCTGAGGCAATGTGTGCTCGGTTTGATGAACAGGGCAGGATTTTACCCGCCATTCTGCCGATATCCCGTGAGGGAGCGTTGCCGTTGTCATTCGCTCAACAGCGTCTGTGGCTTCTTGCCCAGTTTGAGGGGGGCAGTGATACCTATCATATCCCGATGGCACTGCGCTTATGTGGTCAGTTGGATATTGTTGCCTGGCAGCAGGCGCTCGACACGTTGTTTGCTCGTCATGAAGCGTTACGTTCCGTCTTCGTCTCCGTTGACGGTCAGCCACAAGTACAACTGTTAGCTGCGGACAGAGGGTTACCGTTGTTTCAGTATGACCTGCGTGGGATAGCGGATGCCGAAACTGTGCTTGAACATCTGAGCACCGAAGCCCGCACGTCATTTGATCTCAGTCATGGCCCGCTTATCCGTGCTTCGCTTATCCGGCTCACGGATGAGGAATACCGGTTCCTGCTTACCCAGCATCACATTGTGTCAGACGGCTGGTCTGTAGGTGTGCTGATAAGTGAATTGAGCACGCTCTATACGGCATTTCTGACCGGGCAACCGGATCCATTGTCACCGTTGGCGATTCAATATCCTGATTACGCCGCCTGGCAGCGTCAGTGGCTATCGGCTGAACGGGTTCAGGCCCAATCGAACTATTGGCGTACGATGCTGGCTGACGCACCCGTGTTGCTTGATTTACCAATTGATCGGCCACGTCCGCCTCAGCAGTCGTTTGCGGGGCATGTAGTGTTCATCGATTTGGATGCGGAATTAACGGCATCTCTTAATCGTCTGAGCGAACAGCAGGGCGTCACGTTATTTATGACCTTGTTGTCAGCTTGGGCGACGGTTCTGTCACGCCTGTCAGGTCAGGAGGATGTCGTTATCGGCACCTCAAGTGCGGGCCGCAGTCGCCAGGAAGTGGAATCCCTGATTGGCTTCTTTGTGAATACGCTGGCCTTGCGGATTGATTTATCGGGTGCGCCGAATGTGGCTGAGTTGCTTACGCGTGTGCGGCAAACCGCATTGGCAGCACAGGCGTATCAGGACCTGCCGTTTGAACAGGTGGTGGAAATTGTACAGCCGCCGCGCAGACTGGCGCATGCCCCGCTGTTCCAGGTGATGTTTGTCTGGCAGAACAATGAGAGCTCGGAATGGGAACTACCCGAGTTGTCTGTTTCACCTGTTGATCCCGTTTTTGACATAGCCAAGTTTGATCTGGAACTGGAACTGTCTGAGGAAAATGGCAGGATTGTGGGAGCGTTGAGTTATGCCACAGCCTTGTTTGATCAACAGACAATCGAGCGCTATGTGGGGTATTTGCACACGGTACTGCAAGCGATGGTGGATGATTCTCAACAGCGGATTGGGGAAATTGATATTCTGACCCCGGCGGAGCGTACGTTGTTGTTAAAAACCTGGAATGCGACGGAAACCGCGTATCCTGAGCAGTTATGCATTCATCAATTGTTCGAGTGTCAGGCGGAGAAAAACCCTGATGTCACGGCTCTGGTGTATGAGGATCAGACGCTCAGTTATGCGGAACTGAATGCTTGCGCCAATCGCCTGGCCCATCAACTGATGGTGTTGGGTGTGGGACCCGACCAGCCGGTAGCGATTTGTGTGGCACGTTCACCGGCAATGGTGGTGGGGTTGTTGGCGGTATTGAAAGCCGGTGGAGCCTATGTACCGCTGGACCCGGCCTATCCGGGTGAGCGTTTGGCGCATATTCTGCTTGATGCCGCGCCGGCTATTTTACTGGCGGATAACGCCGGACGTACGGCGTTGGGTGAGAAAGTGCTTGCGAACCTGACGGTGCTTGACCCGAATTCACTGCCGGACCAGCCGGACAGTAACCCGCAGGTCCCTGCATTGACGGCACGGCATCTGGCTTATGTAATTTACACCTCCGGCTCGACCGGTAGGCCGAAAGGGGTGATGGTGGAGCATCGGGGCGTGGTTAACCTGGCGCTGGCGCAAATTACCCGGTTTGACGTGAGTGTAACCAGTCGGGTATTGCAGTTTGCTTCTTTTAGTTTTGATGCCAGTGTCTCGGAAATGATGACCGCGCTAAGTGGTGGGGCCAGTCTGGTGATTCCTGCCGACACGGTTCGACAGGACCCAGTACGCCTTTGGCATTATCTGGAAGAACAGAAGATGACGCATGTTTTACTGACTCCCGCTTTGCTCCAGGAAGGGAGCGATTTACCGGCGCTAACGATAAAGCCAACCTTGGTACTGGGTGGTGAAACCCCCAGCGCAGCGCTGCTTCAGGTGTTGTGCAGCCGGGTAAATCTGTTCAATGATTATGGCCCGACAGAAATCACGGTGTGCGCCACTACCTGGCATTGTCCGTCAGACTATACGGAAACAGGCGGGTCTATCGGGCGCCCGACAGCCAACACGCAGGTTTATCTGCTGGATGCTTATGGTCAGCCAGTGCCTTTGGGGGTTGTCGGAGAGCTGTATATCGGTGGTGTGGGTGTGACGCGGGGTTATCTGAACCGCCCTGAGCTGACGGCTGAACGTTTTCTGACAGATCCGTTTAGCGATGTTCCGGGGGCGCGCATGTATCGTACCGGGGATTTGGCCCGTTATCTGCCGGATGGCAATCTGGTGTTTGTTGGCCGTAATGACCAGCAGGTTAAAATCCGCGGTTTCCGTATTGAACTGGGAGAAATCGAAGCACGTTTGATTGAACACCCAGTGGTGAGTGAAGCGCGGGTATTGGCGTTGGGTGATGGGCTGGATAAACATCTGGTTGCCTATGTGGTGGTGCCGGCCAATGATAGGCTGGTTAACCGTTTGCGTGAATACCTGAGTGCTTTGCTGCCGGATTATATGGTGCCGGGCGCTTTTGTGCGTTTGGATGCCTTCCCGCTGACCCCGAACGGTAAGCTGGATCGTCAGGCATTACCTGCCCCGGACGAAAAAGCGGTTGCCCGTCAGGTTTACGCCGCACCGCATGGGGAAACAGAAACTGCATTGGCAGCGATTTGGTGCGAATTGCTGGGGGTTGAGCAGGTTAGCCGGCATGACAATTTCTTCGCATTGGGTGGTCATTCACTGCTTGCCATACGAATGGTAAATCTTGCCGCCGGTCAGGGCTTGATTTGTACATTGAATGCTCTATTTCAATGTCCTGTGTTGTTCGAATTGGCTGCAAAAATCACTTCAGATTTGCTGTCTCAGTCGCAAAGCGTCGCCATACCGGTGCGATCTGAGGGAACAGGGTTGCCATTGTTCTTTGTGCCCAGTGGAATGGAAGACTATTCCTATGTCTTCGGGCTGGCTCAACATATCCGGTCAGGTTATCCGATTTATACGGTGTCTTGGTCATCCATCAATGAAGAAGCGGTACCGACGATGGAAGAGCAGGCGGTCAGAATGATCGGCTTGATGAAAGCGGTGCAACCGGCAGGTCCGTATCGGATATGTGGTTACTCTTCCGGCGGTATATTGGCTCATGCTATAGCTCAGGGGCTTTTACATGCCGGTGAAGCGGTGAGCTTCTTGGGGTTGATTGATACTCCGACTCCTCATTATTTAGAAGAGCAGCCTATGCGATCCAAGCATCTATTCTTGGCTGAATTGGACAGGCAGTCAGGGGAGGAGTGCACAGAAGAGGTCGCGATATTGCACCGGCGAATTGATGAGTTGAATTTGGTGCAATTTATTGAAGCGGCGCAAGAATTAGCGTTATATCCCGCCAATCTGCGCGCTGATTTAATCGCAAAAAGTTGGGAACAGTTAGAGAACTATGCGCAAATGGCCAAAGATTATAAGCCACAGGTATTAACGGTAACGCTGCATCAGTTTTATGCGATGGAACCTCCCACTCCTACCCCTTTTGTTTCGGATGAAGAACCGAAGCCTTTAACCATAGACCCATCGTTAGGTTGGGCACAGATAATGCCGGACTCTTTGCTTCAGTTAATTGCTGTTCCGGGTAACCATACTAGTTTAATGGAGAATAAGGAACATCGAATTGCTTTAGCTCAGGCCCTGAATAGCGCATTGGCGATCAGTTGTGATGAGGAGACACTATAATACTGATATATTAAGAAATATTGAATAATTTAACGTTGATGTGATAATCCGGTATACATTGTTTATACCGGATTGTTTCTATGTTAAAACAGAATGAGGAAAGGAATCATTCCCATAAATAATTGTCTTCGGATAGTCTCTTATCTGTTTCTCTATCCAAGTAAATCATCAGGATAAGGCTGAATGCGATCAATTTGTTACAAATAATCCGACTAGGTAGTGATGTTGTTATTACTTGAAATTTAGCAAAGTTCAGACATCGCTAATCTTCTTGGCGGGATAGTTAATTTTGTATTAAGTTATAGTCATATTGTTCACTTATTTTGTTATTTTGATTATAGATTTACCCCGGTTTTTGCAAAATTAAATTCCGTCAAATTTTATTTTACATTTAAGGAGATAAGTTTCTGACGTTATTAATGAATAATTATTTATTTATTCTTCTCATCTATATGCAGCTGGTTTAATTTATTCATCATTTATTCCCTGTTTATTCATGATAAGTGCATAAAGTGTGCATAAAAATACTTTTTGGAATTTTGAACGAGATCAAAAAGTATTTTTTTTGTTTATGACTTGTGTTGACTTTGTTAAGCATGAGCAACAGTATCTGTCTAATGGCTGAGCAACTATTTTTCGAAAATAGTGATGAGGATTAATAAGCATAATATTAACGAAATCCTGTAATTTTATTATTTTTAAGGCTTTTTAAGTTTCACCTGAGTTAAATTTTTACCTCGGCATCCATTAATAATTTGTGTAAGTATGAGATGAAAAATGATGCGGAGCATATTGTTTTATCTCGTCCGAATACTCTCTATTTTAAGGGGAAATGATCTATGTCAGAAAATATTCAGAGAAGTTGGTTTGATCACTATATGGTACCTTGTTTTTCTCCGGCTAAGTTCATACCTGTTCGGGCTGAAGGTTCGAGAGTATGGGATCAGGATGGCAAGGAATATATTGATCTTGCTGGTGGAATTGCGGTGAATTCATTAGGGCACGCCCATCCGGAATTAAAAGATGCGTTAATTTCTCAGATTGAGAAATTATGGCATATAGGAAATGGTTACACTAATGAGCCGGTTTTGAAATTAGCAAAGAAACTTGTGGAAAATACGTTTGCTGATAAGGTGTTTTTCTGCAATTCAGGGGCAGAAGCTAACGAGGCGGCATTAAAATTAGCTAGAAAATATGCTGCTGATAAATATGGAAAAAATAAGAGAGAAATTATCTCATTTAAAGATTCTTTTCATGGCAGGACATTATTTACTGTTACGGTAGGAGGACAACCAAAATATTCACAAGATTATGCTCCTCTTCCTCAAGAAATTACTCATCTCCCTTATAACGATTTGTCTGCGATCAGAGAACGCATTTCTGAAAATACCTGTGCGGTGATTGTCGAGCCGATTATCGGTGAAGGTGGCGTTATTCCCGCCGACCCTGCATTTTTGCAGGAATTGCGTACGTTATGTGATCGTTTTCAGGCGCTGCTCATTTTTGATGAAATTCAGACTGGCGTGGGCCGTACCGGATATCTTTATGCTTATCAGGAATATGGCGTTGTGCCTGATATTCTTACCAGTGCTAAAGGTCTCGGAGGGGGGTTCCCTATCGGTGCCATGTTGACAAAACAACATATTGCAGAGGTTTTTCAACCTGGAACACACGGCACGACGTTTGGTGGTAATCCATTGGCAGCAGCCGTTGCCAATAAAGTGTTTTCAATGGTTAATCAGACGGAACTCCTCGCTGGAGTTCAGCAGCGCCATGAATACTTCATGGACAAGTTATCGGAACTGAATCAGCGTTATCAATTATTTAGCTGTTTGCGGGGTAAAGGGCTGCTTTTAGGCGCTGAATTGAATCAAGCCTGGCAGGGTAAGGCGAAGCAGTTAACCAATATAGCAGCAGAGGAAGGATTAATTGCCTTGATTGCCGGCCCGGATGTGTTGCGCTTTGCGCCGGCATTAAATATCAAATTTGCTGATATTGATGAAGGTCTGGTTCGCCTTGAAAGCGCCATCATGCGGTTCGTGGGTTAATGGTAAGTTGAAGGTGACGTTATGATGCTTTTCCGAACTGTCCGGCATAGTGACTTAAATGGTATTCAGTCCTTATCTGAACGCGCTGGTATAGGCCTGACATCTTTGCCAAATAACCTGGAGCAATTACGTTCACGTATTTCACGTAGCGTGGATACTTTCGATGGAAAACTGACCAGGGCCCAGCAGGGATTCCTTTTTGTGCTGGAAGATACCGGCGAGAATCGTGTCGTGGGTGTCAGCGGCATAGAAGCGGCGGTAGGATTGGAAGAGCCGTTTTATAACTTTCGCGTACAAAGAACCATTCGTTCGTCACGTGAGTTGGGAATTTATAAAGTTATTGAAGCCTTATCGCTGGAACAAGATCAGACCGGTAACAGCGAATTATGTACCTTGTTCCTGGATCCGGAATATCATAAAGGGAAAAACGGCACGTTTCTTTCTAAAGCGCGTTTCCTTTTCATTGCGGCATTCAGGGATCTATTTTCTAAAATAATATTCGCTGAAATGCGTGGTGTCGCGGATGATAAGGGAAATTCACCTTTTTGGAATGCCTTGGGACAGCACTTTTTCGGTATTCCTTTTTCCCAGGCAGATTACTTAACCGGTATTGGATCGAAAACCTTCATTGCCGAATTGATGCCCCTTCATCCTGTTTATATATCCCTATTACCCGCTGAGGCACAGCGGGTAATAGGGCTGGTTCATGAGAAAACGGTACCGGCTCGTACGATCCTCGAAAAAGAAGGTCTGGCCTATGAAGGCCATATCGATATTTTTGATGCAGGCGCTTTACTACAGGCCGAGATCGACCGGATACGCGCAGTAAAAGAGAGCCGGCTTGTTCCTGTCAGCCGGGTTAAGTCAGTTGCCAGAACCGATGGGGTACCCTGCATCATTGCTAATCAGCGCTTTAGTGACTTCCGTGCGCTGTTACTGAGTGTTGCGTATGACAGTGATGAGATTTTTTTAACATCAGCGGAAATGGATGCACTCCAAATCAATGATGGAAATCAGGTACGGCTCGTCACTCTTTTTCCAAGGGAGCACTAAGATATGAATCATCAAGTACATTACATTGGGGGCGAATGGGTTGAGGGGCAGGGTGAGTTGATGACTAAATTCGCCCCGATAGATCAGAAAATTCTGTGGCAAGCTAACAGCGCTGATCCTTCTCAAGTTAGAGCTGCTTGCCAGTCTGCCCGTGAGGCGTTTTATTCGTGGTCACATTTGTCAGTTAGAGCGCGAATTAAGATTGTCCAGACGTTTGCTGTTTTGCTAAATGACGAGAAAGAGTCTTTGGCGCGTGTTATCAGTCAGGAAACCAGCAAGCCATTATGGGAAGCCCGTACTGAAATACAATCCATGATAGGTAAGGCGGCGATTTCTATCGAAGCATGGGAACAGCGCACCGGAGAGTCGGAAATCATTATGCCGGATGGCCGGGCCTTGTTGCGTCATCGCCCTCATGGTGTGATGGCGGTTTTTGGTCCGTATAATTTTCCTGGTCATTTACCGAATGGTCATATTATCCCTGCGCTTATTGCCGGTAATACGCTGGTGTTTAAACCGAGTGAACTGACACCGATGACTGCGGAAGAGACCGTAAAACTATGGGAAAAAGCTGGTTTGCCCGCCGGAGTGCTTAATCTGATTCAAGGGGCGCGCCATACCGGCACGGCGCTGCTGGAGGACAAGCAGATTGATGGTGTGCTGTTTACCGGGAGCGCCAATACTGGCTTTCACTTTCACCGCATGTTTGGCGGTCAGCCAGAGAAAATGCTGGCGCTTGAAATGGGAGGGAACAACGCACTGATTGTGGATGCTTGCGATGATATTGATGCTGCCGTTTATACTATTGTGCAGTCAGCATTTATCTCAGCCGGTCAACGTTGCACTTGTGCCCGCAGATTACTGGTAAAAAAGGGTGCGCACGGGGATGCGGTGATTAAGCGGCTGGTGGCGGTGACTGAACAGATTGTTCCAGCTCATTGGGATGCACAACCCCAACCTTTTATGGGAGGCGTTATTTCTCTACAGGCGGTTCAGAATCTGTTGGAAGCGCAAGATCGGCTGCAAAAACTCGGTGGGATTTCGCTGGTTTCGCTGGAACAACGCGATCCTCAATCAACGTTGCTGACACCTGGGATTATTGATGTTAGCCGGGTGGCCGATGTGCCTGATGAAGAGTACTTTGGTCCGCTACTCACTCTTATGCGTTATGACACGTTTGATGAAGCGCTGGCAATAGCGAATAACACCCGGTTCGGATTGGCTACGGGTTTGATTTCGCCGGATGCTTCGTTGTTCCAACGCCTGTCGGAAGATGCGAGAGCCGGAATTGTGAACTGGAATAGGCCGTTGACAGGGGCTTCCAGTAAAGCGCCTTTTGGTGGCATTGGCGCTTCGGGAAACTTCCGCCCCAGTGCTTATTATGCTGCTGATTACTGTGCCTGGCCTATGGCATCTTTAGTTACTGACAAACTCGCGTTACCTGAAACGCTCGCGCCGGGGATCCATTTTCCTGATTAACTTACATAATTTTTCCAGAGGTATTTATGTCCGGTTTTGAAGCAAATTTTGATGGTTTGGTTGGTTTGACTCATCATTACGCAGGGCTTTCAGTCGGCAATAAAGCGTCTATACATAACCGGGACCGGGTGTCTAACCCACGCAAAGCCGCGCTTCAAGGGCTGATGAAAATGAAAGCGCTGGCTGATGCGGGGTTTGTTCAGGGGGTGCTGCCGCCACAACAACGTCCCAATATTCCAGCCTTACGTAATTTAGGTTTTACGGGCAGTGATGAGCAAGTACTTGATAAAGCAGCTAAATATTCTCCAGTGTTATTATCAAAACTGAGCTCTGCTTCATCAATGTGGACAGCAAACGCGGCAACAGTGTCACCTTCGGCGGATAGTGCCGACCAACGGGTACATTTCACCGTGGCAAATTTAAATAACAAACTGCACCGTTCGCTGGAAGCAGAAACCACGGCAGCCGCGTTAAAAGCCACTTTTGCTGATCAAAACCATTTTGTTCATCATCAGGCGCTTGTGCAGCATGAAAACTTTGGTGATGAAGGAGCGGCAAACCATAATCGCCTCGGTGGTGAATATGGTATGCAAGGCGTACAAGTGTTTGTCTATGGCCGTAGCGCGTTTCGTGGCAGCCCGGTGCCCCAGCGCTATCCCGCACGACAAACACTGGAAGCAAGTGAAGCCATTGCACGGTTGCATCAGCTTAATCCGGCACAAACCGTTTTTGTGCAGCAAAACCCAGTCGCTATTGACAGTGGTGTTTTCCACAATGATGTGATTGCGGTGAGCAACCGGAATGTCCTTTTTCATCATCAGCATGCTTATCTGGATCAGGATCAGGTTCTGGCTGAAATTAAAGAGAAAATGGCGGTGTTGGGACATGATTTTGTCTCCATTGAGGTCTCTTCAGAGCAGGTCAGTATCGAAGACGCGGTTGATTCTTATCTCTTTAATAGTCAATTACTGAGTAAAGCCGATGGAAAAATGATGATTGTGGTGCCTGAAGAGTGCCGCCAGAGCGCAACGGTCTGGGCCTATTTACAGTCACTGACTGCGCAAACATCATCACCCATTAATGAAGTCTGTGTTTTTGATCTGCGGGAAAGTATGCGTAATGGCGGCGGCCCGGCATGTTTGCGTCTGAGGGTTGTGTTGAATGAGGCTGAATTTAGCGCGGTCAATCCTGCGACAATAATGAATACCCGGCTTTATGGGCGCCTGACTCAATGGATAGAACAGCACTATCGTGATGAGCTATGTGCCGGCGATCTGGTTGATCCCCAATTACTTCGTGAAGTTTATACCGCTCTGGATGAGCTTACGCAGATCCTGAATTTAGGGTCGATCTATGAATTTCAACGCTAAATTGGAGCGGATATGGATCTGTTAACTTTATTGCTTGAAAATAAACTTGCCGACCATCTGATATTTCCAGAAACAATTAATGCGAGCTGGCTGGCAGAAGGGGTATTGCAACTTATTCCCCATGTTCCCCATGAAGGAAAAAACCGGTCCCTGGTTATTTCTGCCGGTATTCACGGTAATGAAACCGCACCCATTGAAATACTGATTCAGTTACTGGCACAGTTGGCAGATGGCACGTTGCCGCTAAAAAATAACTTGCTGATTATCTTTGGTAACTTGCCGGCTATGCGGACGAATCGACGTTATCTGCATAACGATTTGAATCGTATGTTTGGTGGCCGTTATCTGGATTTTACGCTGGGAAATGAGCGATCTCGTGCGGCTGAACTTGAAAATGTTGTCAGCCGCTTTTTTGCTGAACCTTCCGTGTCCTCTGCAAATATGCGTTGGCATATTGATCTGCATACCGCTATACGCGCTTCTCATCATGAACAATTTGCGTTGTTACCTGCTCAAAGCCGTCCATTTTCTGCTGAATTTATGCAATGGTTGAATGACAGCGATATTGACGCACTTGTTTATCACCGTTCAAAAGGAGGAACTTTCAGCCATTTTCTGCATGAAAAGTTTGGGGCGGATAGCTGTACGATGGAAATGGGTAAGGCAATGCCTTTTGGTAGAAATGATTTAACAAGGTTCCAAAAAATTGCCGATTCTCTTTATGGTTTAATCTCTTCATTACAAATAGCCTCACGAGTTAAACCTGAGCTGAAACATTACCAGGTAATTGATTCCATTATTAAGAGCGATGAAAGTTTCCAGCTTCATATTCCCGCAGATACCATGAATTTCACTGAATTGTCAGAGGGATTTGAAATCGCCAGCCAGCATGATCGCCATTGGGAAATTAAGTTCCCGGCAAAATTTATTTTATTTCCTAATGCTGAGGTTGCTAATGGATTGCGGGCGGGATTGTTACTTGCTTTAAATGAAAAAAATAATTAAATAAAACATAACTCCATTTTCTTTCTGAAGCAGTGGCAACTTCTTCTTCAGAAAGATTCAGCGGTCTGTTTCTTCGCTTTAATGACGGACGGGTATTATCATGATAAAAAATAATAAAAATCAACAAAACATGTCGGCAGAAAAATCTACTGATTCGCAAGAACTTCATCGAGGGCTAAGTGCACGTCATATTCAATTAATTTCCATTGGCGGTGCTATTGGCACCGGCTTATTTATGGGTTCAGGAAAAACCATTGCCGTATCCGGTACATCGATCATTATTACTTATGCCATTGTGGGTTTCTTTGTCTATATGGTGATGCGGGCGATGGGGGAATTACTTCTCACCAAACTAAATTATCGCTCTTTTGCTGATTTCGTATCTGATTATTTAGGGACGAAAGCGAGTTTTTTTCTCGGCTGGACTTACTGGATGAGTTGGATTGTATCCTGTATTGCTGATGTTGTTGTTTGTGGTGGATATATTCAATATTGGTTCCCTGGCGTCTCTCTTTGGGTACCGGCGTTTTTGACTCTGGGTTTACTTTGTACTTGCAATCTTCTTTCTGTGCGATTATTTGGCGAAGCTGAATTCTGGTTTGCCATTATTAAGGTGATTGCGATTTTAGCGTTGATTATTGTTGGTGTCGGTATGGTGATGATAGGTTGGCAATCACCGGATGGTATGACGGCATCGGTTAATAATCTGACTGATCCGTCAGTATTCCTGCCGAATGGTATTTTTGGTTTTTTTGCTGGTTTCCAGATAGCGATTTTTTCTTTCACGGGTGTTGAGCTGGTGGGTACCATGACAGCGGAAACAAAAAATCCGGAAAAGATATTGCCGAAGGCAGTCAAAAATATTCCGATAAGGATCATTATCTTCTATATTTTCTCCATGTTAAGCATCATTGCGGTGACTTCCTGGGGGAGAATTTCATCTGAAACCAGCCCTTTTGTGACCTTATTTGCTTTGGCTGGTTTGCCTGCCGCGGCAGCTATTGTTAACTTTGTTGCATTAACATCGGCAATGTCCTCCGCTAACAGTGGATTATACGCTTGTACGCGTATGCTTTATGGTTTGTCAACTGAAAGAAATGCGCACTGGAAATTTAAAATTCTTTCCCGTAATACCGCGATTCCTGTACATAGCCTGATATTTTCCTGCTTCTGTATGATAGTTGGCACGTCACTTTTATTTATCATGCCGAATGTCATGAGATTATTTACTATTGTATCAACCGTTGCCTCTATTATGGTTATTTATAGTTGGTGTATGATATTAATTGCTTATTTAGCTTATCGTAAACATCATCCTGATTTGCATCAGCGTTCAATATTTAAGATGCCTCTGGGGGTACCAATGACCTGGATAACGCTGGTTTTTTTCGCCCTGACCATCGTCGTCATGGTTTTTGATCCGGATACACTGGTTGCACTCTGTGGCACCCCTTTATGGTTTATTGCGTTAAGTGTTTTATGGCGTATAAAGAAGAAAAATGAGGCTCAGGAAGAACATGGTCATTCTTCACAACAAAAATAATAATCTCAGCTCAAAGGCTGGGATTATTATTTTATTATTTACGTGAGTTATATTGGCGGTAATATATGAACCAAGCATTTGTGCACATATTACCATCCTATATTTAAGATTCACTCCTCGTTTCATGATTACGATAATCTTTATCCGGAGGGTCACAGGTTATTTTTGAAGTAATATTGTATTTTCCATTTTTGGATACTCTGACAAAATCTACGCTTACTTGTAGAGCATAATTTATTGCAGTGCCGAGTATAGTAAGTAGACCTGTTAGTTCTTTTGAAGAAGTTGTGACTCCATCAAGTACGAAATGGTAATAATTATTTTCTTTGTCTACCAATGTGAATGACACATATATCTCACCATCACCGATAGAAACAGGAAAAGTATAGTCTTTAATGACGCCAGATACTCTTTCATTTATTTTTAATATATTGGTATTTTTCATGTATTCTCCATATGTTTTCCCACGCAACGGAATTTATTGTACGAAAATCAGTGGCATATTTTGAGGTATAAATCTTCCTTATACTTTATGTATACCCAGCCGGAAATTTTGTATGGGTATATAAAAAATAATGGAGTTTTTGATTTAATATTTAATTCATACGCCTCCGAATTGATTAACAGCGGCATTGTAATGTTTTTTTAACAAACTTGTCTCAGTGTAATTAACTGATCTTGATTGAATATCAATGTACGTCTCCTTCCCTGGATCTTTTTTACTTTTTCCTGTCCAATTTACAATTCGAAGCCGCCAATCGACAACTGCTTCACCAATAGCATCAACGTTATCGCCATCAGGGTTAAGGGCAATTTGGATGGCTGTTGCTTTTTGACCAGAGTCGAAGTCTGCTTTGTCATCCGAGCTCAGTCCGGCAAGCCAGCCACTCATAATAGACTCCATGCTTTTCTTATCAAGTGGAGAAATCAGTGTTGCAGATGTTGTATATGCGACTTTAACAAATGCCTCTTTGATTGCATCCACAGTTGAATAATAAGACTTGTTATGAGATGCAGCGGAGACCTGACCAGGGAAATCCTTGTATTGGGTTTTAAGCCAGTTAAAAATTTCTTCATTTCTGGTAATGTAATCTAGCTGTCTCATTTCATGTAGCGCTCCATCAGGCTCCCAAAGCCCCTTGGATATTGTGACGACAGAGTTATGAAGGTGATTAATTCCGAATGCTTGGTACGCCCCATTATATAATTGTGATCTGACATCTGTGATGTATTGCTGAAGTTTATCCAGGGTTGTATCTTCGCAGGTAAGACCAAGGATAGTTAATGTGTCTTTCAAACTTTCGACAGTGACTTGATCTGGGGTGATACTGTATAGCTTAAAGGGGAATCCGCCTTCTTTGATAACCATAATTTTCTCCATATAATTTAATAAGATGTTTTTATTGACATATCTTAATAATTCAAAATGCATCAAAACTACATCAATACTGAGCTTTAATTATTATAAGTATTAGGCTTTAATTATTAATAGCAAACTCACTTTTGTGTTTAAAGTCACATTTTATAAAAATAAATAGATTCTCACCCAATTTTCCTTTTACTGTAATAATAAATATAGCTGAGTAAGTGTTCTCTGAATTATTTTCTCACATTGAATGAGTTAGGTATTATTCTTTATGATAAAAATGGAATTTATATAAATTAGATAGATGATTTTATTACGATTACATTATTTAGGCCATTATGGCATAAGCACAATAACCACTTTATCGCATATATTGTTGACATATTGTCACTATT
Source organism: Photorhabdus temperata (assembly GCF_025384845.1). Lineage (NCBI taxonomy): Bacteria > Pseudomonadati > Pseudomonadota > Gammaproteobacteria > Enterobacterales > Morganellaceae > Photorhabdus > Photorhabdus temperata. Next base: position 33,599 of record NZ_JAJAFX010000030.1, read on the forward strand.
TTGTTTTTATATATTTCAATTGAATATTTTTTATTTTAATCATATTGGAATTTGTTTTTGTTTTTTATGATTTAATAACATATCTTTATTTAAGTCAGGTAGTAGCAAGAGAGAATAATGTAATCGGTTAATTTATCATATGTCATCTGTAATGATATGTTTTAAAATAAATATATTAATAACAACAATGAAATTTATTTTTATTCCATTGGACGTTAAAATTCTTAATTAAATAAAGCAAGGAGATAAGTATGATTTTGAATAAAAAAGTTTTCCTGATTTCCCCTTTCTTACTCGCGATGAGTAGTTTTAGTATGGCATGTAAGACAGATCCACAGATAGAAAAAATAATCACTAAAAATGGACTGGAAAATACCAAAGTGATGTCTATGTATAAAAATTGCACACTTTCAGTCTTGGCAAATACACCTAATAAAGTGACATTAGTCAATAAGAAAGCGGCAAAACGTGATGATGAAGCAAAAAATGCGATGTACTGGTATAGAGGAATGGAAATAAAGGAATATAAAGCATTTCACCAGAATAAGTATAAAAGTCTTCCTTGTGTTAAAGGAGAAAGTTTTTGTGGCATTGCTCCCCAATATACCTATTCACAAAGTTATCTGACAAATAAAAAACCTGGAGTTGTTATTGAGTTTAGTACAATAGAACCGAAATGGTTATATAATGACTTTACAACTAAACATAAGTGTCAAGTTAAAGCTGAGGGAGGAGGCACATACGGGCTTGGTGTGACAGGAACATCAGCGAGTTGTGATGACCAATACAAGAAACTTGGAATAGGCAATGTATTTAATAAGTGGCTTGAAAAACCAGCAAAAATAGATGTTATAATTTCTTATGTATTATTATCAAAATAAGATTTTATATCTTTTTTTAGTTTTGTGATTGTTAGTTTTAAATGTTTATTTTCAAAATATACAGCACCGAACATTCATGATTTCGGTGCTTTTTATTGGTGATGGATTCATACATAAATTGTAATCTTATGAGGTTGTTTATATTATTATGATATAAAAAACCAGTAGTTATTACGTCATTATAGATAACATGTAAATATTGATAAATAATTTATTTTATATGTTATTGAAATTGTGTTGTTTTTAAATTTTCTCTGTCTTGTATCTCATATATTTAAATAAAATTTTTTAATTTAATTGTTCTGTAATTTGTGTTTTTTGATTTAATAATCTATCTTTATTTTATAACAATGTTATGTATTAGGTAATTATATTCTTATGAAGTTGATATGTGTTTATTAATTATAAAGATGAAGTCTATATTATTCCATTTTGGATTAAATCAAGCAAGGAGATAAATATGCATTTGAATAAAAAAATTTTCCTGATTTCCCCTTTCTTACTCGCTATGAGTAGTTTTAGTATGGCATGTATGAAAGATCCGGAGGTAATTAGGAATCAGGTAAAAGATGCAATAATTAAAAATGGATTGGAAAAAACCAAAGTGATGTCTATGTATGAAAATTGCAAACTTAGGGCAAATGTAAAAGATTTTGAAAAGAGAAATGATGTTGAGCTAAATAATACTTCTACTCATAATCAGGATAATTAGGCAGAAACAGCGAAGTATTGGTATAGAGGGGTGGGCAAAGAGGAATATATATTATTGGACCACAATGGATATAATAGAATCCCTTGTGTTACAGAAGAAAGCTATTGCGGAATTGCACCTCAATATACTTATGCAAAAACGTATCCGAAAAATGTAAAGCCAAAAATTGCTATAGAATTCAGCACAGATGGCGTTGGTTGGTTATTTAAAGAATTCAGTACACCAGTAAAAGAAGGGGGACATGGGTGTCAAATTAAAGCGGAAGGTGGAGGTTCATATGGGCTTGGCAGAACAGGAACATCGGGTGATAAAGTGAGTAGCTGTGTTCCTGGATATAAGGTAGGGGTTGAATTTAATAACTGGTTATCAGGACATAAAATACAAGCTCAAGTTTCTTATGTATTATTACCAAAAAACCCACTAAAATAGGCTTTAACATCTATTTTGTCACTATGTAATTATTAGCCCTAAATTTGTGCAAATAAATATAAACACGAAGTGCCGCATATCTGCGGCACAATTAAATTTTTCTGTAGCTTAATTTTCTGTAGTAACTTATGTTTTTACTTGGCAAACATAATTAGATTTCAATCAAACGGGTGAACAACAAATGCTGAATATCCTGCTTCTGGGCCATGATGACATGTGCTGAGATCTGATTACCATTATCTATTGAGTAAATAATTCGGTATCCACCTGATGTATTGCATTCACGGTATTTGCTGCAACCTAGTTTCATGAGTTCGGCAGAAATAGGTGACCCCTCAGGAAAAGAGCAAACTTTATTTTCAAATTCCTTCACTAGTTTTTGAATTATTGGCCTTGGGTCTATTTCCTTACTGCGCAAAAATTCTGAAATAACTTTTACGCTGGTTTTAGCTGTTTCTGTATATTGAACGGTAACATTATCTGACATTTTTGATGGCATTTAGCTCTCCGGTTATTAACAGCTCATATATTTGCCAATAACTGATCACTGGTATAGGTTCGTCCTTGTTCTTTATCTTTCTCAGAAAGTGTGAGTAATTTAAGCAAAGCTATTGCTTGATCTCGTTGTTTTCTTTCTGTAAATGATTCAATAACATAGGCTGGTACACCATTTTGTGTGACCAGAATTGGTTCAGATAATTCAAGAGCAGAGGCGTTCTTTTTTATAAAGCTGATTGTTTCAATTCTCATTGTGACCTTCTAATCATTTTTGTAATTAATAGTATGCTTCCTCAAGTCTGGTGTGTCAGCGCTTGTCACTACCGTCCATGATGTGATTAAGTTGGCTGATTGGTCTAAATATAGTTTTTATTTGGTCTGCTTGCAAATTTTTATCTCACTTTACTTTGCGCTATAGAATTATGTTGATGATAGTTTGATATGCCAGAAACGGTTACGCTTCTCCCTGTGCTGATTGAATAGCCGTCAGTACAACAGTGTAAACAATATCGTTTACTAAAGCGCCACGGGACAAGCCGTTTACTGGTTTACGCATATCTTGCAGCATTGGCCCGATAGAAACCAGATGTGTCTAGAGGATTTGTGAATAAAGTTTAACTTTATATTTTTTTTGTGATTTATTGTATATCAGTTATATTGTATTTTTAATAAATTATAAATAGTAATTAACAAGCGCAAGAAATTATAAAAATGGAGGGGTATAACCCTGATTTATAATTTCATGAAATTAACAGCATATAATGATATTAGATCTCGAAGTGTGTTTGGGTACTCGTAATTATTTTAATAACTGCTAACATAGTTTACTCGATAGAATAAAACCGTAATTAATGAAACTAAAATAACTAAGAGTATAAAAAAATGGAATATAAGTTAATTATAGAAAAAAATACACAAACGATTTCATCATGTGATGTAACAAGAAATAAGGAAATTAATTTATTTATATTCAGTGACCAACAAGCGAGCCTACTTCACTATTTTTCTGAAGATATTGCTAAACGTGGTGGTCCACAGGTTAGCGGAGTTAGAATGATTGTGGTACAAGCTGGGGTAGAATTAAAACAAACATTTTCAGAAAGCCAACAAGAAGTGGTTAGAGTATATTCTGATGGTTTAATGTCTGCTCTGATTTTTGAAGGGATGAAAAAAGTTGACAATGACATACTCCCTAATAAATTACCCTCACTTTCTTCACTAGAGAATCAATATTCTATCCTTTATTTGGCTGCTCGTAATCAAATCTTGCTGGAACTTGTTGAGCATAGAGCTTTTGCATATGATATTGAAAATTCTGGAAAAATAGTACGTCTGGTTGCTCATTTAAAAGGCAAAGGTTTGCAGGACATTGATTCTGAAAATAGTAAAGTAGAATTAAGTTCTCATTCAGGTTTATCTCTTGGCCCTCATACCGAAGGACCATATTGGAGTACAGTGAAAGCGAAAAATGGTCATTCTCCTTCACCATCTTCTTTGATTTTATCATCAATGTGGAATCCTCTAATGGAACCTACACTTGTCATTCCAATGCTTGAAGTATTAGAAAGAGTAGGTATAACTAATGTTTTGGCTCTGTCGTCATACAGCTTTAATTTTACATACAGTGATTCTTATGCAGACGGAGAAGGAGAAGATGGTAAGGGTGTATCTATAATAGATTTTAATGAAAAATTCTTTTTTTCTATCCGTTATAATTCCTACCGTTTTTCCGTTGATGAAAAATCCTCAAATATTGTCAAACGAGCATATGAAATATTTTGTCAGGCAGTTAACGACGCTGTACCGTACCAATGTGTATTAACACAAGAATCTGCAATTGTTATTAATAACTATCGGGCATTACATTGTCGGGATGTAGTAAAGGACAATCGTAGATTGTTGGTACGGTTGTTTGGTCTTGCAAAATATGCGGAAGGAATTGTTATTTCGGATGATCCTTTATTACTTAAAGGCTAAATCATTGCTCATTATGTTGTTGCAACAAAATACAGTAAAATAAAGTTATTATTTCGTATCCTAATTATATTAAATGGCAATTTTAAAGTAGCGTTACACCGATGCTTTTTTTAATCGGATTTGTAAGTGTATCATATTCTACGGCGTATAAGGGCTGGCTGAATGTGAAGCACAATGATGAAAATCTATTTGAATAGCTTGCATTATTAATAATTCAAGCTATTTTTAAACGTTTAATAATATGTGGAATCATTATGGACTGGGATCTAATAGGAATACTAGCGACTATTGCTTTTTTGGCAGGTTTTTTTGATGCAATAGCAGGTGGCGGAGGATTAATAACATTACCCGCTCTATTTCTTGCAGGAATAGAACCCATTAGTGCTATGGCTACCAATAAATTCCAGGCAACTTCGGCCAGTATATCAGCTACAGTAACTTTTGCACGTAAGGGATTAATTGAGTGGAGAAAATCAGTATTTTTAATACTTTTCAGTGCATTAGGAGGCATTAGCGGTGCTTTATTTGTAAGTATTATCAGTAAGAGAGTATTAGAAGCTTGCGTACCAATATTATTGATCATCGTTGCAGTTTATTTTATCTTCGCCCCAAAATTTAGTAAGAGAAGTAATAGGGAAAAAATATCTATATTATTATTTTCATTTTTAATCGCACCTGTACTTGGTTTTTATGATGGCATATTTGGCCCAGGAACGGGTTCTTTTCTCATGATTAGTTTTATGTTCTTCTGTGGCCTCGATATGATGCGGGCAATGAGTTTTACTAAGTTAGCAAATGCTTCATGTAATACTGGTGCGTTATTTATCTTTATCACTAAAGGCGTCATTATATGGCCATTGGCTTTAGCAATGGCCATAGCATCCTTTGTCGGAGCACAGTTAGGTGCACGTTGTGCTGTTAAAGTAGGTCCTCGTTTAATAAGACCGATGCTGATATTGGTATGTTGTGTGTTAGCGATTAAACTTATTAGCGTTGAAGACAACCCATTACGGGTTACGATCCTTAATCTTCTGTAATTGCAGTGACTGCATCTATAGCGCGAGAAGAATAAATTCAAAGGTCTGAACTTTGCAAAGAGGTCAGACCTTATCAATTTAATGGGGTGGGTAAGGAATAGTTACTCTTTTTCTTGTTCAGATTGAATCGCAGTCAGTGCAACAGTGTAAACAATATCGTCTACCAAAGCGCCACGGGACAAGTCGTTTACTGGTTTACGCATACCTTGCAGCATTGGCCCGATAGAAACCAGATCCGCGGAACGTTGTACCGCTTTATAGGTGGTGTTGCCGGTGTTCAGATCAGGGAAGATGAACACGGTGGCTTGACCGGCAACCGGTGAATTTGGCGCTTTGGATTTCGCCACATCTGCCATGATAGCGGCATCATATTGCAGTGGGCCATCAATGATCAGGTCTGGACGTTTTTCTTGCGCCAGACGGGTTGCTTCACGTACTTTCTCAACATCGCTGCCCGCACCGGAGTTACCGGTAGAGTAGGAGATCATGGCAACGCGAGGTTCGATACCAAATGCTTTAGCCGAATCCGCCGATTGAATAGCGATTTCAGACAGTTGTTCAGCTGTCGGATCCGGGTTGATCGCACAGTCACCGTAAACCAGAACTTGTTCTGGCAGCAGCATAAAGAACACGGATGATACCAGTGAGCTGCCAGGTGCGGTTTTGATTAACTGTAATGGTGGACGGATCGTGTTTGCTGTGGTGTGTACTGCACCGGAAACCAGGCCGTCAACTTCGCCCTGTTCCAGCATCAATGTACCCAGAACAACGTTGTCTTCCAGTTGTTCGCGTGCGACGACTTCGGTCATGCCTTTGTTTTTACGCAGTTCAACCAGACGTGGGACATAGCGCTCACGTACAGCAACCGGATCAACAATTTCAATACCGGTACCCAGTTCTACTCCCTGAGCAGCCGCAACACGGCGGATCTCTTCTGGATCGCCCAGCAGTACACAGCGTGCAATACCCCGGTCAGCACAGATAGATGCCGCTTTCACGGTACGAGGTTCATCACCTTCAGGTAGAACAATCCGCTTACCTGCTTTGCGTGCCAGCTCAGTGAGTTGATAACGGAATGCCGGCGGCGACAGGCGGTGTGGACGTTCAGAGTTCGCTGTCAGCGAGTCGATCCACTCTTTGTTGATGTGTTGTGCGACGTAGTTTTGCAGTTTTTCGATACGTTCATGGTCATCTGCCGGTACTTCCAGGCTGAAACTTTGCAGGCTCAGGGAAGTCTGCCAGGTGTTGGTATCAACCATAAAGACGGGCAGGCCAGTGCCGAAAGCACGCTCACACAGTTGCTTAATAGGTTCATCAATGGCATAGCCGCCGGTTAGCAGAATCGCACCGATTTCAACACCGTTCATGGCCGCCAGACAAGCTGAAACCAGAACATCTGGGCGATCAGCAGAAGTCACCAACAGGGATCCCGGACGGAAGTGTTCCAACATATGTGGAATGCTGCGTGCACAGAAGGTCACGGATTTTACACGGCGGGTTTTAATTGCGCCTTCGTTGATAATGCGGGCGTTCAGGTGTTTTGCCATATCGATTGCACGCGTTGCAATCAGATCAAAATTCCACGGAATGCAGCCAAGGATTGGCAATGGGCTATTTTTAGCCAGTTTGTTTGGATCGATGTTAGCTACGATGGCTTTTGAGGATTCATCAAAGATCTCTGACAGATCAGGACGGGTACGGCCCTGATCATCAACTGGCGCATTCAGTTTGTTAATAATAACACCGGTAATGTTCTGGTTTTTGCTGCCGCCAAATTCAGCACGAGCCAGTTCAACGCGTTCTTTCAACTGCTCCTGGGAATCGTTACCCAGCGCCAGTACGAACACAATTTCAGCATTCAGGGTCTTGGCGATTTCATAGTTCAGCGATTGGGAAAACGGATGTTTGCGGGTTGGAACCAGACCTTCAATCAGGATAACTTCTGCGTCTTTAGTGTTTTCGTGGTAAAGAGCCACGATCTTTTCCATCAAGACATCTTTCTGATTCGTGGTCAGTAAAGACTCCACATAGGCCATATCCAGTGGTTCAGCGGTTTTAATGCTGGAATGAGAACGGATGATTGCAGTGGTTTGGTCTTGTGCGCCACAGCAACGGGATTGGGCGATGGGTTTGAAAACACTCAGGCTGACGCCTTTCTGCTCCATTGAGCGGATAACACCCAAACTAACACTGGTCAGGCCGACGCTGGTGCTGGTAGGGATCAACATAATTGTGCGGGACACGGAGACCTCTTTACGGTTGCTCGTTGGTCAAAATAGTACCGCCAGCAGTTGCTGGCGGTGTGCAAAGTATTACGCAGTCAGGCGCGCGGCGTCTTGAGCGATGACTAATTCTTCATTCGTCGGGATCACCAGAGCAGGACGGCTGTTGTCAGTCGTGATGGTGCCGGATTTACCGAAACGGGCAGCCAGGTTGCGTTCGTGATCATATTCAAAGCCTAACAGAGCCAGTTTTTTCAGCACCAGTTCACGCACCAGCGAGGAGTTTTCACCGATACCACCGGTAAAGATAATGGCATCCAGACGGCCTTCCATCAGGGCAGAGTACGAACCGACGTATTTAGCCAGACGGTGGCAGTAGACATCCATTGCACGTTTAGCATCGGCTTTGGTTTCGTAGTTATCTTCTATATAACGACAGTCGCTGGTGACTTCTGTCAGACCCAGCAGGCCGGATTCTTTAGTCAGCAGTTTGTTGATCTGTTCAACGCTCATGCCCAGAGCGTCATGCAGGTGGAAAATGATAGCAGGATCGATATCACCGCTGCGGGTGCCCATGACCAGACCTTCCAATGGTGTCAATCCCATGGAAGTGTCAACACACTGACCATTAACGATAGCGGAGATAGAGCCACCATTACCCAGATGGCAGACGATAACGTTCAGCTCTTCAACCGGTTTGTTCAGCATTTTCGCTGTTTCACGGGAAACGAAGAAGTGGCTGGTTCCATGTGCGCCATAGCGACGGATACCATGCTCTTTATACAGATTGTATGGCAATGCATACAGGTAAGCTTCTTCCGGCATGGTCTGATGGAACGCGGTGTCGAAAACGGCAACGTTTTTGTCCGTCAGATGTGGGAAGCCTTTTTTCGCTTCTTCAATACCAATCAGGTGAGCAGGGTTGTGCAGTGGCGCGAATGGAACCGCATCTTTAATGCCCTGAATAACGTCATCATTGATGGTAACAGAAGCGGTGAACTTTTCACCGCCGTGAACAATACGGTGACCGATGGCGGCGATTTGAGCAGAAAGTTCTGGTTTTTCCGCCAGAATAGTATTAACAATAAAGTTCAATGCTTCACTGTGGGCTGCACCAGCACCTAAAGCGGCTTCATGTTTTGCGCCATCCATTTTCCACTTAATACGGGCTTCAGGCAGGTTAAAACACTCAGCTAGACCAGAAAGATATTCTTCACCGTTAGTAGGATCGATGATAGCAAATTTCAGAGAAGAGCTACCGCAATTGAGAACCAGTACCAGCTTACTTGACATGGAAATACCTATATCTTGTTTGTCATTGTGTCTTACAGATAAGACATGTGATTAATAAAACGTCAATTACTCATCAGCATAGCGCATAGCAGTGATGACGTTAAATGATTAACATCATGCCAGGTGTAAAGAGCATGATGATAAGGTTTACATTTTTTTAAGAACCTTTTTTACCCGCCTAGTGTTAAATCATAGGGTGATTTGTTAACAAAATGAGCCTAAATGCAATAAAAAAGGTAAAATATGCTGCTTTACTGCTATGGACAGTATAAAAGTGGGTGTAGGATACCGATAGCCAGCAGTAAAGACAAAATATACTTAATCCTACAAAAAATATTTTATCACTTATAGGCTTTTTTTAAAAATTATGTTTTTAATTGATCGAGGTCATGATGAGCACAATGCCTCCTGCCAGTAGCGGATGGATAAGAAAGATGCAACTGGGACAGCAATATATGAAGACTTGGCCGATTGAGAAACAACTTGCGCCCATGTTTCCTGAAAACCGGATTATTAAAGCAACCCGTTTTGGTATCCGGTTTATGCCACCGTTGGCTATTTTTACGCTGACGTGGCAAATCGCACTAGGCGGTCAACTGGGCCCGGCTGTTGCGACGGCGCTGTTTGCGTGTAGTTTACCTATGCAAGGATTATGGTGGTTGGGGAAACGGGCATCAACACCTTTGCCCGCGACGTTGCTGAAATGGTTTCATGAGATCCGTGATAAATTTGCCGAAGCCGGTATCGCAATGACGCCGGTGCGACAAACGCCGACTTATCAATCTCTCGCAGAACTGCTGAAACGGGCGTTTAAGCAACTCGATCGGTCGTTTCTTGATGATATTTAACCGGAAAAAATTGAAAAAACAGACGCATTGTTGATCGCAACTGGAGATTTTCCCTCAATAAAATGGTCTACTAATCACGTTTTCGACACCATATCTTCTTTATTTGTTGATAGAGGCCATTTTGAATAGCGAACTCTTGTGGGTGTTGACCCTGTTATTGATAGCTATCGTTCTTTTCACTACCAATAAACTTCGTATGGATATTGTCGCGTTATTGGTGATTATCGCATTTGTCATGAGTGGAACTTTGACGCTGGGTGAAGCAACCAGTGGTTTCAGTGATCCTAATGTTTTGTTGATAGCCGCTCTGTTTGTTATCGGTGAAGGGCTGGTGAGAACCGGTGTCGCTTATCAAATGGGGGATTGGCTGGTAAGGGTTGCCGGAAACAGTGAAACCAAGATGTTGGCGTTACTGATGATGACAGTTGCCGGTCTTGGTGCTTTTATGAGCTCCACGGGGGTGGTGGCGATTTTCATTCCGGTGGTGCTGAGTGTTGCGGCCAGAATGAAAATTTCACCGGGGCGGTTGATGATGCCTCTGAGTTTTGCCGGGCTTATTAGTGGAATGATGACGTTGGTCGCGACGCCGCCTAATATGGTTGTTAACAGTGAGTTGATAAGGGAAGGGCTGCCCGGTTTCAAATTCTTCTCCATTACCCCTATTGGTGTTTTGATTCTGTTTGCTGGCATTGGCTATATGCTGGTCGCGCGTCACTGGCTGGCAAGAAACCAGTCTGATAACGGTAATGATAAATGGAACCGCCGCACTTTCCGTGACCTTATCCGCGACTATAAATTATCAGGTCGTGCCCGTCGCCTGGCAATCCGGTCAGGTTCCCCACTGATTGGCCTCTCTCTTGATGAATCGAATTTGCGTGCCCGCTATGGGGCTAATGTCGTTGGTATTGAGCGCTGGCGGCGTTTCCGGCGTGTTATGGTCAGCGCGGTCGGCAATACGGAATTGAGAGAGCGGGATGTTTTGCTGATTGATATGTCAGACAGTGAGGTGGATCTGCGTGAATTTTGCAGCGAACAATTGTTGGAGCCGATGGTGTTGCGCGGGGAATATTTCTCTGAACAATCCCGTAATGTGGGTATGGCCGAAGTCTCTTTGATCCCAGAGTCAGATTTATTGGGTAAATCCCTGCGGGAAATAGGTTTTCGTACCTGCTACGGTTTAAATGTTGTCGGCATTCGGCGTGATGGTGAACCGTTGTTGGGTAAATTGGTAGATGAACCACTGCAACTTGGGGATATTTTACTGGTTATTGGTGACTGGAAACTGATCCGCGTTCTGCAAACTAAAATGCGCGATTTTATTGTTCTCAATTTGCCCGTTGAGATTGAGGAAGTCGCGCCGGCAACATCTCAGGCTCCACATGCACTTTTTAGTCTGGCGCTGATGGTTGCCATGATGCTTACCGATGAAGTACCCAATGTGATTGCTGCGTTGATAGCTTGTCTGTTGATGGGGAAATTCCGCTGTATTGATATGGAAAGCGCTTACCGTTCTATTCATTGGCCCAGTATTATCCTGATTGTCGGGATGATGCCGTTTGCACTGGCATTACAGAAAACCGGCGGGATTGATTTGATTGTCCGCGGCCTGATGGATATTGCGGGTGATATGGGGCCGAGGGTAATGCTGTTATGTCTGTTCGTACTGTGTGCCATGATCGGTTTGTTTATTTCCAACACGGCAACGGCGGTATTAATGGCGCCGATAGCCATTGCTGCGGCGCGTGAAATGGCAGTATCGCCTATGCCATTCGCCATGATTATTGGTGTGGCCGCTTCTGCCGCATTTATGACCCCGGTTTCATCACCGGTGAATACGCTGGTTCTTGGTCCAGGCGGTTATAAGTTCTCTGATTTTGTCCGTTTGGGCGTGCCGTTTACCATTTTAGTGATGGTGATTAGTGTGCTGATTATCCCTTGGTTGTTTCCATTTTAATCTGGGATGTTGAGGCTAATCTCGTCCAGTGACAGGCTGAACCCCGGCACAAAAACTGTCATAAAGTAATCCATCTCTTGGCTGTGGCGGGCAGCCAGGGTTTTTTCAAGCCGGGCTTTCGCCAGATTGAATTCACTGTTACCTGCTGATAGCTCTTCCAGACATTTGAGATAAGCGCACAGGGCATCAGCCTGTTTAACAATAGAAATTTCTTCTTCTGTATGCTGGCTGTCATCCAATATCGGACGAAAATCTTCTTGCAACTCTGCCGGCAGCATTTCCAGTAATTTTTTCTGCGCGATTTTTTCTATCTTTTTATATTCCCGTGCAATATGCGGGTTGTGATATTTGATAGGGGTGGGCAAATCCCCGGTGATAACTTCGCTGGCATCGTGATACATCGCCAGCAGCGCAATGCGTTCAGCATTCACATTACCGCTGAATTTGCGGTTTTTGATAATCGCTAAAGCGTGTGCGACAAAGGCCACTTGCAGGCTGTGTTCAGAAACATTTTCTGTACGCATATTGCGCATAAGAGGCCAACGGTTAATCAGTTTCAGACGGGAAAGGTGGGCAAAAAAGTGGCTCATACTCATCTCTTACAGTGGGAAATTGTTTTCATTGTGAGCGGTTGGCAGGGGTAAGTAAACACCTTAAAGTCGTTCCTTAATTTTTACCCTTTGGTTGCAGAGGGAACGCTCTGTTTCTCCGGCACATTAACCATATTTGCCAACAGGAATCCAGGCCGTATAACGCCAGTAATATGATCGACTAATTTACATTTACTATTAACTGGTAATGTTATAGTCGTAATAGGTATATTTTTTTAAAGAAATTTATTTTCTCACTCCATTTCATATACAAACCGTATACAAAAATTTCATATAATTTACAATAGTTCATTATTCCTTCAAGTGATCTCCTTTATCAAGTTTAATAAATGCGATGTTTAATTCTTTTATATCCCGCCAATGCCTTATATAATCACCATAAATTCCCCGGTGAAAATAAAAAAAACCAGTCTGTGTTACCGGTAAAAAATGAAAATTGACTGACCTTATTTTGTAAAGCGTCGTCATTTGATATCGATAAAGAAGGTAATGGAAATGGTTACCAGGGATTTCTCTGGCTGACAGGTGACGTTTTCACCAGTGAAGACAAATCGGGCAGAGTAATTTATCGGTATGATCGGTGTAATCGGTATAGAAGAAAGTGGTTTTCTTCTATACCGGTAGAACTCATGGTATGAATAATGTCTGTTATCAGTGATATCCGCTTATCGAATGGTTCTTATTTTTACTGATGATATTTGCCAATAAATCGGGCGAATTTCTGAATAGCCATCTCCAGTTCATCAAGCCTTGGCAGTGTTACGATGCGGAAATGATCAGGTTCCGGCCAGTTAAATGCAGTTCCCTGCACGAGCAGGACCTTCTCCTGTAATAAGAGATCAAGCACCATCTTCTGGTCATCATGAACGTTAAAACGCTTCGCATCAATTTTCGGGAACATATATAAAGCTCCCTTAGGTTTCACACAGGAAACGCCAGGGATTTGATTAATTAATTCCCATGCGCGGTTACGTTGTTCATACAAACGACCACCAGGTAAAATGAATTCACTGATACTCTGGTAACCGCCTAACGCGGTTTGAATAGCGTGTTGCATTGGCACATTGGCGCATAAACGCATTGATGCCAGCATCTCCAAACCTTCAATATAGCTCTTGGCGTGCTTCTTCGGACCGTTTAATACCATCCAGCCCTGACGAAAACCGGCAACCCGATATGTTTTAGATAATCCGTTAAATGTTACCGTTAACAGGTCAGGGGCAAGTGCGGCAATGGAATGATGCTCTGCATCGTCATATAAGATTTTGTCGTAAATCTCATCAGCAAAAATAATCAAATTATGCTGACGGGCTATTTCAACAATTTCCAATAACAGCGCCTTGCTATATACAGCACCCGTTGGATTATTGGGGTTAATAATCACAATCCCACGCGTGCGAGGAGTAATTTTGTTACGGATATCATCTAAGTCAGGAAACCAATCCGACCCTTCATCACACATATAATGTACGGCTTTACCGCTGGAAAGTGAAACCGCAGCGGTCCAGAGAGGATAATCGGGGGCAGGAACCAGCATTTCATCACCGGTATTCAGTAATGCTTGCATTGCCTGAACGATTAATTCAGAAACACCATTGCCGATATAAATATCTTCAACACTCACATCCAGCATATTCCGGGCTTGATAATGTTGCATGATCGCTTTACGTGCAGAATACAGACCTTTTGAATCTGAATAACCCTGTGCTGTTGGTAAGTTGCGGATAACATCTACCAGGATTTCATCGGGTGCTTCAAAACCAAAAGGGGCTGGATTACCGATATTTAATTTGAGGACTTTGTTGCCTTCTTCTTCAAGGCGTTTAGCCTCCTTGAGTACGGGGCCGCGGATGTCGTAACAAACATTATCCAATTTGCTGGATTTTTTAACTGCTAGCATAGAGAGTCTTACCTTAATCTTGGTAAAAAGGGGGTGCCTGGCATATAGCGTCTGACATTTAATGTACTCTTCCCTCCAGGTGTTTTGAAGATGCATTGATATATTTGGTTAAAATGGTTGTTTTAGTAAGGATGTTGTTATTCTAGTATCTTTTTATGCAAATTATGTCAGTGTTAAATTCTAAATTTTACCATGATATTGAATTTATAATCTTAATTGTTCTTGTTTTTTAGTGTGGATATGAGATATTTTTAACGTCGCAGCGGCGTGGTCGCGTGGTTGTGGAGGGAAAATGAGCGCGGTTCAATTTGCCAATAAAAGTTATTGTGTTTTTATAATTTATTCTTATGTATAAGATTTGGCTTGAATTGGCAATTTAGGACTATATATTTTAGAAAGATCGAACAATATTTTTGAGCATTTCTAGAAACTAGGTGTAAATTTATCTGAATAGGATTATCAAACATTAGTAATATTGTAGATTTTTACTTTATATTTAGTTTTTCTGATATAACTTATGTTATTCTTTGACGTGAGTCAGAAAACAAAATAACCAAACTAGAAATCACATATAGGGTGTTGTAAATAGGGATTGTCCTTAGTTTATTTAGGAATCCGAGTAACTTTTGCTAAGAGAGAGGAGAAAATAAAACCCACTATGGGTTCAATAGGTAAAAAAACAGCAGTAAATCTTTGCCCTATTTAATAGAGTAGAGTACTGTCTAATCGATGTTATTTAATTTGATAGTGCTTACGTAAAAACACCAGGTTAGTTAGTAATTAAAATCAAAAAAAAGTGATGAATAAACAATGATAAATGCAAATCGTCCGATAATGAATCTCGATCTCGATCTGCTAAGAACTTTTGTTGCTGTTGCTGATTTAAATACGTTCGCAGCAGCAGCAGCAGCAGTCTGCAGAACGCAATCGGCTGTAAGTCAGCAAATGCAACGTTTGGAGCAGTTGGTGGGCAGAGAGTTGTTTGCCCGTCACGGCCGTAATAAGCTTCTTACAGAGCATGGTCTTCAACTTCTTGGCTATGCAAGACAGATCCTGCGCGCTAATGATGATGCCAGTGCATCATTAACCTATAGCGATGCAGAAGGCGAGTTAAGAATCGGTGCATCCGATGATACTGTGGATACACTGCTCCCTTTTTTGTTAAATCGCATCGCTTCGGTTTATCCGCGGATGGCAATAGATGTTCGTATAAAGCGAACGCAATTTATTGAAAGTATGCTGGATAGCCATGAGATCGATTTGGCGTTAACAACGGCCAAGATCAGTCATCATCCACGGACTGTTCTGCGCTCGACACCGGTATTATGGCATTGCGCTCCTGATTTTCAGCTACAGCCAAACGAACCTGTGCCGCTGGTTGTGATGGATGAAACAAACCCATTCCGTCAGCTGGCGCTGGATACGCTGGATGAGGCTGGGGTATCGTGGCGTATTGCTTATGAGGCTGCTTCTCTGTCGGCTGTTCGCACGGCAGTGAATGCAGAAGTCGGTATTACTGCCCGTCCTTTGGAAATGCAAAATGCTGATCTGCGTATTTTAGGCGAGAGTGAAGGGCTTCCTCGTTTGCCTGAAACCCAGTTCTCTCTATATAGCCATAGTAATGAACAGAATGAATCTGTTCTGACTGTTTTTAGTGCGATAGAGAATAAGAAAACCCCATACACTATATCGGGTGTTTCTGAAGAACCGCTTTCTGATGACGCACATATTATTGATGAGTAATATCTAAGGGACTTACTTTTGCTAATACCTCCATTATGGATGAAAGGAGGTATTAGCTTTCCGGTTATATTTATAAGTAATCATCAACTAAACTCACCTTATTTTGCCGTTATCATGATCATTGAATATACGGTGGCTTTTTTCCTAACCCCGCCCTGATTTGGTTAACAAATTGTTATATTGTTAACAAAGTAATAATTTGCAGAATTGATAAAATAAGCGTTTCTGTAGTTAACCGTGATTTTTTTCTTATCTCATGGATGAAAAATATAATTTCCTCAGATTTGAATGAATTATCATCAGCGTTAACATTTTTTTCTGCTGAATTGTGTACTTGATCAAAGAAATACCCCCTATGAAACAGTGGAAAGGCCGGTTTTTCCTGAGATAATGATGTAGTAAAAGCGAGTTATCGGTTAAACTAGATTCCGACGCTGTTTGCATGTCAAGTGACTGACACGTTTTAGCAGTGCGATAGTACGATCCGTTAAGATTAAGTTTGTTGTTTGTAAATAAATGTTAGATTAATTTTGTCATAACAGACAAAATATTGTTGAGAGGAGTAAAAACCAAGAAGATTCACTCCATCAATCATTGATTAGCAGTGTTTCAGATTTGGTTGTTACCCCTTCCCTTGAATCGATGTGGTGCAACACTGCCAGACAAAAGAGCAGACATTTTTGACACCACTTTTGATGAGTAAGCAATGAGTATGTCAACATCCACTGAACTCTTTGCCCATCACTGGGCATTCGCGGTATTTCTTTTAGGTGCTTTCGGTCTGTGTGCTTTGATGCTGTTAGGGGCATTTTTTCTGGGCGGGAGAGCTAAAGCCCGGGCAAAACATATCCCTTATGAATCAGGTATTGATTCTGTCGGCAGTGCTCGTCTCCGTATGTCGGCCAAGTTCTATCTGGTCGCCATGTTCTTTGTCATCTTCGATGTCGAAGCCCTGTTTCTATATGCATGGTCAGTCTCTATCAAAGAGAGTGGCTGGTTAGGCTTTATCGAAGCAAGTATTTTCATTTTGGTGTTATTGGCAGGCTTGTTTTACCTGGTGCGTATTGGTGCGCTGAATTGGACGCCATCCCGATCAAGTCGTCAGGTGAGTAAACCAAGCGTTGTGATTAACATTAACAATAGTCATCCGCAGTAATAGCGAGGCATAAAGATGGATTATACGCTCACCCGCATAGATCCGAACGGTGAGAATGACCGTTATCCCCTGCAAAAACAGGAAATTGTCGCTGACCCACTGGAGCAACATGTCCACCGTAGTGTTTACATGGGCAAACTAGAACACGCCCTGCATGATTTGGTGAACTGGGGACGTAAAAACTCCCTGTGGCCTTATAACTTTGGTCTTTCCTGCTGTTATGTGGAAATGGCGACATCATTTACTGCTGTTCATGACGTCGCTCGTTTTGGCGCTGAAGTTTTGCGTGCGTCACCTCGTCAGGCGGATTTTATGGTGGTCGCTGGAACCTGTTTTACCAAAATGGCTCCGGTTATTCAGCGCCTTTATGACCAGATGCTTGAGCCGAAATGGGTTATCTCAATGGGAGCCTGCGCCAACTCTGGTGGTATGTACGATATCTACTCTGTGGTTCAGGGGGTTGATAAGTTTATCCCCGTTGATGTTTATATCCCTGGTTGTCCTCCCCGTCCTGAAGCTTATATGCAGGCTCTGATGTTGTTGCAGGAGTCGATCGGCAAAGAGCGTCGCCCGTTGTCTTGGGTCGTGAGCGATCAAGGGGTTTACCGTGCCAATATGCAGTCAGAAAGAGAACGTAAGCACGGGGAACGTATCGCAGTGAAAAATCTGCGTACACCAGACGAAGTTTAGGGCTTTTAGCCGTACAGCGTAACCAGAGCAATGTGTTGCGATAACAATACCTGATCAAAACAAACACTGATCAAAGCGTTGTGGTGAAGAATGATGATAGATCAGATAGCGCAAGAAAGCGCCCGGCCTGCGTGGCAAACTCATGACCATCTTGATGATCCGGTCGTGAGTGAACTGCGTAACCATTTTGGCCCGGATGCCTTTACTGTTCAGCCAACCCGTACCGGTATACCGGTGGTCTGGGTGAAGCGTGAACAATTACTGGAAGTAATCACTTTTCTGAAAAAACTGCCTAAGCCTTATGTCATGCTATTTGATTTGCATGGCATGGATGAACGCCAGCGTACTCACCGCCAGGGGCTGCCTGACGCGGATTTTTCTGTGTTTTATCATTTACTTTCTATTGAACGTAACCGCGACATTATGTTGAAGGTCGCGCTCAGTGAGAAAGATTTGCATCTTCCGACTGCAACTCCTCTGTTCCCAAATGCCAACTGGTATGAACGCGAAACATGGGAGATGTTCGGGATTGTCTTTAACGGCCATCCGAACCTGCGCCGCATTATGTTGCCGCCGACCTGGGAAGGGCATCCGCTGCGTAAGGACTATCCGGCCCGTGCGACAGAATTCGATCCTTTCGAGCTAACCCGGCAGAAAGAAGATCTGGAAATGGAAGCGTTGACTTTCAAGCCGGAAGAGTGGGGAATGAAACGGGGTACCGATAATGAGGACTTTATGTTCCTTAACCTTGGTCCTAACCATCCTTCTTCTCATGGCGCATTCCGTATCATTCTTCAATTGGATGGCGAAGAGATTGTCGATTGTGTACCGGATGTCGGCTATCACCATCGCGGTGCGGAAAAAATGGGTGAGCGCCAGTCCTGGCACAGCTATATTCCCTATACAGACCGTATTGAGTACCTTGGTGGTTGCGTCAACGAAATGCCTTATGTGCTGGCGGTGGAAAAACTGGCCGGTATTGAGGTGCCTGACCGGGTGAAAACCATTCGTGTCATGTTGTCGGAATTGTTCCGGATTAATAGCCACTTGTTGTATATCTCGACTTTTATTCAGGACGTCGGTGGGATGACACCGGTGTTCTTCGCCTTTACTGACCGCCAAAAAATTTATGATCTGGTGGAAGCGATAACCGGTTTCCGTATGCATCCGGCTTGGTTCCGTATTGGCGGTGTGGCGCATGATCTGCCGCGTGGTTGGGATAAATTGCTGAGTGATTTCTTGGACTGGATGCCGAAACGCCTTGATTCCTATGTGAAAGCAGCGCTGAAAAACAGCATCCTGAAAGGCCGTTCTATTGGTGTTGCCGCCTATAATTCCAAACAAGCTCTTGACTGGGGCACGACCGGAGCCGGTTTACGGGCAACGGGTGTTGCATTTGATGTACGTAAATGGCGCCCATACTCTGGTTATGAAAATTTTGAGTTCGACGTGCCGATTGGTAATAACGGCGACTGTTATGACCGTGTGATGCTGAAAGTTGAAGAAGTGCGCCAAAGCATGCGGATCCTGAAACAATGTCTGAAAAATATGCCTGAAGGCCCATTCAAGGCCGATCACCCACTGACGACACCGCCACCGAAAGAACGTACTTTGCAGCATATTGAAACCATGATTAACCACTTCCTGCAAGTGTCATGGGGACCGGTAATGCCGGCAAATGAGTCTTTCCAGATGATTGAAGCAACTAAGGGTATCAACAGTTACTATCTGACCAGTGACGGCAGTACCATGAGTTATCGTACCCGTGTCCGTACACCGAGTTTTCCTCATTTACAGCAGATTCCTTCGGTGATCCGCGGTAGCTTGGTTTCTGACCTGATCGTGTATCTGGGCAGTATTGATTTTGTTATGTCTGATGTGGATCGCTAACTATGCAAAGTGAAATTAACGCGAATGCTCAACAGGCGCGCCTTGATGTGGTTAACGTGACAGAGTCTCAGGCAAAAGCAGATTTTGTACTGAGCACCGAAGAGCACGATGCGATTGAGCATGAAAAACACCACTATGAAGACCCGCGTGCCGCTTCTATCGAAGCATTGAAAATTGTGCAGAAGCATCGTGGTTGGGTGCCGGATGGCGCCATTTACGCGATTGCTGATGTTCTAGGTATTCCCGCCAGTGATGTGGAAGGTGTGGCGACGTTCTACAGCCAGATTTACCGCCAGCCAGTGGGCCGCCATATTATCCGTTACTGTGACAGCGTGGTTTGCCACATTACCGGTTATCAGGATGTCCAGGCCGCTATTGAAAGGCATTTGAAAATCTGTCCGGGCCAGACGACGCAAGATGGGCGTTTTACGCTGCTGCCAACCTGTTGTCTGGGTAACTGTGATAGAGGTCCGACCATGATGATCGATGACGATACTCACAGTTCGGTCAAACCTGAAGAGATTGAGAAGTTACTGGAGCAGTATCCATGACAGCACATTCAGGAATAAAAGAAATTATCCGTACTGAGGAAACCCATCCTCTTACCTGGCGCCTGCGTGATGACAAACAGCCGGTATGGTTGGATGAGTACCGCAGCAAAAGTGGTTATCGCGGTGCTGAAATAGCACTGAAAGGCATGGCTCCGGCTGAAGTGGTTTCTCTGGTAAAAGACGCCGGGCTGAAAGGCCGTGGAGGCGCCGGTTTCTCCACCGGTCTGAAATGGAGTCTGATGCCAAAAGACGAAAGCATGAATATCCGTTATCTGCTGTGTAACGCAGATGAAATGGAGCCGGGTACTTACAAAGATCGCCTGTTAATGGAGCAACTTCCTCACCTGCTGGTGGAAGGGATGCTGATCAGTGCGTTTGCCCTGAAAGCTTATCGTGGCTATATCTTCCTGCGTGGTGAATATGTAGAAGCGGCGGTGCATCTGCGTAAAGCCATTGAAGAAGCTAAAGCGGCAGGTTTACTGGGTAAAAACATTATGGGCAGCGGCTTTGATTTTGAGCTGTTTGTTCATACTGGCGCAGGGCGTTATATCTGTGGTGAAGAGACCGCGCTGATTAATTCCCTGGAAGGCCGCCGGGCTAACCCTCGCTCAAAACCGCCATTTCCAGCCACTTCCGGCGCATGGGGCAAACCCACTTGTGTTAATAACGTTGAAACCTTATGCAACGTTCCCTCAATTCTTGAATTCGGTAAAGAGTGGTATATCGGCCTGAGTGCGGGCAAGAGTAAAGATGCCGGTACTAAACTGATGGGATTCTCTGGTCGGGTGAAAAATCCGGGGTTGTGGGAATTGCCATTCGGTGTGACTGCCCGTGAAATTCTTGAAGATTATGCTGGTGGCATGCGTGACGGCCTGAAATTCAAAGCGTGGCAACCGGGGGGCGCAGGGACAGACTTCCTGACCGCTGAACATCTGGATCTGCCAATGGATTTCGAAAATATCGCTAAAGCGGGCAGCCGTCTGGGTACTGCATTGGCAATGGCTGTTGACCACGAAATCAACATGGTTTCTCTGACCCGTAATCTTGAAGAATTCTTTTCCCGTGAATCCTGTGGTTGGTGTACGCCATGCCGTGACGGACTGCCGTGGAGCGTGAAAATTCTGCGGGCATTAGAACGTGGCGAAGGGCAGCCAGGGGATATCGAAACGCTGGAACAGCTCTGCCGCTTCCTTGGGCCGGGTAATACATTCTGTGCTCACGCACCCGGGGCTGTGGAACCCTTACAGAGTGCCATCAAATATTTCCGTGATGAATTCGAAGCTGGAATTGTGACCCAAGACTATGGGAACACTCGCCTGATTGCGGGTATCCAGCCAAACCTGTTAAAGCAGCGTTGGTAATGGATTCTTCACGAAATTAGCAGAATTTTTGATTAACACTTGCTGAAAAGCAGGTCACTTGGAAGCATGCTGACTATGGCTACGATACATGTAGACGGCAAAAAATATGATGTAGACGGGGCTGATAACCTGTTACAAGCTTGCCTCTCTTTAGGGCTAGATATTCCTTATTTTTGCTGGCATCCAGCGCTGGGAAGCGTTGGCGCTTGCCGCCAATGTGCGGTAAAGCAATATCAAAACGCGGATGATACGCGCGGTCGTCTGATTATGTCCTGTATGACTCCGGCAACGGATGGCACTTTCATCGCTATTGATGATGAAGAGGCCAAACAATTCCGTGCGAGTGTGGTTGAGTGGCTGATGGCCAACCATCCGCATGATTGTCCCGTGTGTGAAGAAGGGGGCAACTGTCATTTGCAGGATATGACCGTGATGACCGGCCATACATTCCGTAAATACCGTTTCACTAAGCGAACTCATAATAACCAGGAATTGGGGCCGTTTATTTCTCATGAAATGAACCGCTGTATTGCCTGTTATCGCTGTGTGCGCTACTACAAAGACTACGCTGACGGCACGGATTTTGGTGTCTATGGCGCTAACGATAACATCTATTTCGGTCGCCCTGAAAGCGGCACGCTGGAAAGCGAGTTCTCCGGTAATTTGGTCGAAATCTGCCCGACCGGGGTATTCACGGACAAAACCCATTCTGAACGTTATAACCGTAAATGGGACATGCAGTTTGCGCCAAGCATCTGCCAGCAGTGCAGTATTGGCTGTAACACCAGCCCGGGGGAGCGTTATGGTGAATTACGCCGTATTGAAAACCGGTATAACGGTACGGTAAACCACTACTTTATGTGTGACCGAGGTCGTTTTGGTTACGGTTATGTCAACCGTAAAGACCGCCCTCGTCAACCACAGCAACTGCGCGGTGATCATTGGATCTCGCTTAACGCTGAACAGGCCATGCAGGGTGGGGCGGATATTTTGCGTCAGGCCAAAAATGCCATTGGTATCGGTTCACCACGCGCCAGCCTGGAAAGCAACTTTGCCCTGCGTGAACTGGTGGGGGCGGAAAACTTCTATAGCGGGATTGCTGCTGCTGAACAGCAACGTCTTGATATGATGCTGGAAATTCTCCAGCAGGGTGGCGTTTATACGCCGTCGCTGCGTGAAATTGAAAGCTATGATGCGGTACTGATTTTAGGTGAAGACCTGACTCAGACCGGCGCCCGTATGGCACTGTCCGTTCGTCAGGCGGTGAAAGGCAAAGCCCGCGAAATGGCGGCAGCTCAGAAAGTCGCTGATTGGCAGATTGCCGCGGTGATGAATATCGGCCAGCGTGCTAAATATCCCCTGTTTGTGACTAACGTGGATGATACCCATCTGGATGATATCGCGGCGTGGAATTACCGTGCGCCAGTTGATGATCAGGCTCGTTTTGGTTTCGCAGTCGCTCATGCATTGGATAGCACTGCGCCGGTGGTCGAAAATTTACCTGACGAACTGAAAGCGAAAGTGGAAATGGTTGCGCAGGCACTGATTGGCGCGAAGAAACCACTGATTATCAGCGGCAGTAACGTGGGTAGTGATGCGATCATTCAGGCGGCGGCCAATGTTGCCTGGGCGCTGAAAGATAAAGGCTCAGATGTCGGCCTGTCGTTTGTCGCGATCTATGCGAACAGCATTGGATTGGGAATGATGGAGGCCCAGCCACTGGATGTTGCTTTGCAACGTATCAGCAGTGGTCAATCTGATACGGCTATCGTGATGGAAAATGATCTCTATCGACATGCGGCAGCCGATAAGGTCGATGACGCACTGGACAAGCTGAAAAACCTGATTGTGGTTGACCATCAGCGTACTGCTATCATGGATAAAGCTCATCTGATTCTTCCGGCTGCCAGCTTTGCAGAAAGCGACGGCACGCTGGTGAATCAGGAAGGCCGGGCGCAGCGTTATTTCCAGGTTTTCCAGCCCTCTTTCTACGACAAATCCGTGGTGATGCTGGAGAGCTGGCGTTGGCTGCACTCCTTGCACATGACTTATACCGAATGTCATTTGGATTGGACTCAGCTTGACCATGTTATTGATGCCTGTGTTGACGTGATGCCACAGCTTAAGGGCATTATTGATGCTGCGCCTGATTCCACATTCCGCATCCGTGGTCAGAAACTGGCGCGTTCACCGCATCGTTACAGTGGCCGTACTGCGATGCTGGCGAATCTCAGTGTCCATGAGCAGCGTCAGCCTCAGGATATTGACTCACCGTTTGCTTTCTCAATGGAAGGCAACAATAGCCCTGATGCCTTTCGTCAGCAGGTTCCGTTTGCCTGGGCGCCGGGTTGGAACTCACCGCAGGCGTGGAATAAATTCCAGGCGGAGGTCGGTGGTCATTTGCGCTTTGGTGATCCGGGGGTACGTCTGATTGAAACAACTGACGGTGGTCTGAACTACTTTGATCAGATTCCGGCGGAATTTTCTGTACAGGATAACCAATGGGTCATCGCTCCTTACCACCACCTGTTTGGCAGTGAAGAATTAACCCAACGTTCCGATGTGATTCAGGAACGTATGCCGGAGCCTTATGTGATGCTCAATAACAAAGATGCGGATCAACTGGGTGTGAAAACAGGTTCTGTTCTGGAGTTTGATTGTTTTGGTCAGCAACTGCGTTTGGCAGTCCGTCTGAGTGAAAAGCTTGCTCAAGGTCAGATTGGCTTGCCAATGGGAATGCCGGGTATTCCTCCGGTCATGGCGGGTGTTTCAGTAAATAATCTGCGGGAGGCGGCACAATGAGTTGGTTAACCTCCGACGTTATTGATGTACTGATCGCTATTCTGAAATCGGTGGTGATCTTGGTGGTGGTGGTGGCCTGCGGAGCGTTGATGAGTTTTGGTGAACGACGTTTGCTGGCGCTGTTCCAGAACCGTTATGGGCCAAACCGTGTCGGTTGGGGCGGGTCATTACAGATCGTGGCCGACATGATCAAAATGTTCTTCAAAGAGGACTGGGTACCGCGTTTTGCTGACCGGTTGATCTTTACCTTAGCGCCTGTTATTGGTTTCTGTTCTCTGTTGCTTGCCTTTGCCATTGTGCCGATCACCCCGAACTGGATGGCTGCGGATCTCAACATCGGCATTTTGTTCTTCATGATGATGGCGGGTCTGGCTGTCTACGCGGTCCTGTTTGCCGGGTGGGCAAGTAACAACAAATACTCCCTGCTGGGGGCGATGCGTGCTTCTGCACAGACACTGAGTTATGAGGTGTTTCTCGGCCTCTCTTTTATGGGCGTTGTTGCACAGGCCGATTCCTTCAATATGGTGGATATCGTCAACGCACAGGAACACATGTGGAATATCATTCCTCAATTCTTTGGCTTCCTGACTTTTGCTATCGCGGGTGTGGCCGTGTGTCACCGTCACCCATTTGACCAGCCGGAAGCAGAACAGGAATTGGCTGATGGCTACCACATTGAATACTCCGGTATGAAATTTGGTTTGTTCTTCGTGGGTGAATATATCGGTATTGTCACGGTTTCTGCCCTGATTGTGACAATGTTCTTTGGTGGTTGGCATGGTCCATTCCTGCCGCCGTTTGTCTGGTTTGCGCTGAAAACTGCGTTCTTCATGGTGATGTTCATCCTGATACGTGCATCTTTACCGCGCCCGCGTTATGACCAGGTAATGGCGTTTGGCTGGAAAATTTGTTTGCCGCTGACCTTACTAAACCTGCTGGCGACTGCGGCAGTGATTTTGTACAACGCTCAATAAGGGGGGAATGAACCATGACATTAAAAGAGTTAGCGGTTGGTTTCGCCACCCAGGTACGCAGTATTTGGATGATTGGCCTACATGCCTTTCATAAGCGCGAAACCCAAATGTATCCTGAAGAACCGGTTTATCTGCCACCCCGTTACCGTGGCCGTATTGTGTTGACACGCGATCCGGACGGCGAAGAGCGTTGTGTTGCCTGTAACCTGTGTGCGGCAGTTTGCCCGGTTGGCTGTATCTCGTTGCAGAAGGCCGAGCATAAAGATGGTCGCTGGTATCCGGAGTTTTTCCGCATTAACTTCTCACGCTGCATCTTCTGCGGTCTGTGCGAAGAGGCTTGCCCGACTACCGCAATCCAGTTAACACCGGATTTCGAAATGGGGGAGTTTAAGCGCCAGGATCTGGTGTATGAAAAAGATGACCTGACGATTTCGGGTCCGGGTAAATATCCTGATTATAACTTTTACCGTAAGACAGGTATGGCGATTGACGGCAAATCAAAAGGTGAAGCCGACAACGAAGCAAAACCTATCGACGTTAAAAGCCTGTTGCCGTAAGGAGCGATATTCATGGAATTTACGTTTTATACCGCCGGGTTGGTTGCGATATTGGCAACCATCAGGGTGATTACACACACCAATCCGATACACGCGCTTTTGTATTTGATTGTTTCTCTGCTGGCGCTTTCAGCGGTGTTTTTCTCGCTGGGTGCTTATTTTGCCGCGGCGCTGGAGATCATCGTTTACGCCGGGGCCATTATGGTGCTGTTCGTTTTCGTGGTGATGATGCTTAACCTTGGCAGATCTGTTGTTGAACAGGAGCGTATTTGGCTGAAACCGCGAACCTGGGTTGGTCCGGGTTTGCTGTCAGCCGTGTTGCTTATCGTGCTGGTGTATACCATTGTCAACGTTTCTCATGGTGATATTGCCGACAATATCTCGGGTGAAGTTGTCAGCGCCAAAGAAGTGGGCATCAGCCTGTTTGGCCCATATGTGCTGGCCGTTGAACTAGCCTCTCTGTTATTACTGGCTGGTATGGTGGTGGCTTATCACATTGGCCGTGAACACAAACAGGGTGAAGTTCTCAGCAACCGAAACGCGGAGGAACAACCATGATACCTCTTCAACATGGACTGATTTTGGCGGCAATCTTATTTGTTTTGGGCCTGACCGGGCTCATCATCCGTCGTAATCTGTTGTTTATGTTAATTGGCCTTGAAGTGATGATTAACGCTGCGGCCCTGGCTTTTGTGGTGGTAGGCAGCTATTGGAGTCAGCCGGATGGTCAGGTGATGTTCATTCTGGCTATTAGCCTGGCTGCGGCAGAGGCGAGTATTGGCCTGGCGCTGTTATTGCAGCTTTATCGCCGTCGCCAGACTCTGAATATTGATACAGTCAGTGAGATGCGCGGATGAACTTACTCTATTTAACAATTCTGTTGCCACTGCTGGGATTTTTGCTGTTGGCATTTTCCCGTGGCCGCTGGTCTGAAAACACATCAGCCACTGTTGGGATTGGTTCTGTTGGTCTGGCTGCGCTGGTGACTTTGTGGGTTGCTATTGATTTCAACAGCCAGAATGTGGCGGGTGATCTGGTTTACAGTCAAAACTTGTGGAACTGGATGGAGGTCGGGGATTTCAGTATTCCTTTCACTCTGGTTCTTGATGGTTTGTCTTTGACCATGCTGAGTGTGGTCACCGGTGTCGGTTTCCTGATCCATATGTATGCCTCATGGTATATGCGCGGTGAAGAGGGTTATTCCCGTTTCTTCGCTTATACCAACCTGTTTATCGCTAGCATGGTGATACTGGTTCTGGCAGATAACATGATGCTGATGTATCTCGGCTGGGAAGGGGTGGGGCTGTGCAGTTATCTGCTGATTGGCTTCTACTATACCAACCCGGCAAATGGTGCTGCGGCAATGAAAGCCTTTGTCGTTACCCGTGTGGGTGACGTCTTCCTGGCTATCGGCATGTTTATTCTGTATGACAATCTGGGAACCTTGAACTTCCGTGAGTTGGCGGTTTTGGCTCCGCAACATCTGGAAGCCGGTTCTTCGGTGATTACCTGGGCGACCCTGATGATATTAGGGGGAGCCGTCGGTAAATCAGCTCAATTGCCGTTACAAACCTGGTTGGCTGATGCGATGGCTGGCCCGACGCCGGTTTCTGCGCTTATTCACGCCGCAACGATGGTGACCGCAGGGGTTTATCTGGTTGCACGCAGCCACGGTCTGTTCTTGATGGCCCCGGAAATCCTACAACTGGTTGGGACTATTGGCGCTGTCACTCTGGTGCTGGCAGGTTTTGCTGCGTTGGTGCAAACCGATATTAAACGTGTACTGGCTTACTCAACGATGAGTCAGATTGGCTACATGTTTCTGGCGTTGGGGGTTCAGGCGTGGGATGCGGCAATCTTCCACCTGATGACGCACGCATTCTTTAAGGCGTTGTTATTCCTGGCATCGGGTTCCGTCATCCTGGCCTGTCATCACGAGCAGAATATTTTCAAAATGGGTGGATTGCGTAAATCCATACCGTTGGTTTATGTCTGCTTCCTGGTCGGTGGCGCGGCGCTATCGGCGTTGCCGATTGTTACTGCCGGTTTCTACAGTAAAGATGAAATTCTGTGGGGGGCAATGTCACATGGTCATATCAACCTCATGTTAGCGGGTTTGGCAGGTGCGTTTATGACGTCTTTGTATACCTTCCGTATGATTTTTATCGTGTTCCACGGTGAGGCGAAAACCAAAGCGCACTCTGTTAAAGGGATTACCCATCACCTGCCATTACTGGTATTGCTGGTGCTTTCCACCTTTGTGGGCGCACTGATTGCGCCACCACTGGCGGGTGTGTTGCCGGAAGGCCATGCAACGGGCGATACAGGTAAAATGATGCTGGAAGTGGTTTCTGGTGTGGTGGCGGTTGCGGGTATTTTGCTGGCGATGGCACTGTATTTAGGTAAACGTCAATTGGTGAATAGCGTGGCGCAAAGTGCTCCGGGACGCTTCTTTTCCGTATGGTGGTTTAATGCCTGGGGCTTTGATGTTCTGTATGACTGGGTATTTGTGAAGCCATTCAAGAACATTACCCGTGTGTTACAACACGATCCACTGAATTCACTGATGAATATTCCGGCGGTGTTATCACGCTGGAGTAACAAAGGTCTTAGCCTGAGTGAAAACGGACAAGTCCGTTGGTACGTTGCCTCTATGGGGTTGGGTGCAGTGCTGGTTTTAGCTCTGCTGCTACTGGTTTAATTTAAGGGACACATTGCGCCATGCTATTACCTTGGCTAATTCTTTTGCCCTTCATCGGAGGTTTGCTGAGTTGGCAGACTGAACGCTTTGGTACCCGTGTACCACGTTGGATCGCGTTAATTTCGATGGGGTTGACTCTGGTGCTCTCACTGCAATTGTGGTTGCAGGGGGGCTATACCCTGGCTAATCCGCAGGGGATCCCTCAATGGCAATCAGAATTTTTTATGCCATGGATCCCACGTTTTGGTATCAGCATTCACCTTGCACTGGATGGCTTATCCCTGCTGATGGTCGTGTTGACTGCACTGCTGGGGCTGATGGCTATTCTCTGTTCATGGACGGAAAATCAACCGTATCAGGGCTTCTTCCACTTGAACCTGCTGTGGATCCTGGGTGGTGTGATGGGGGTGTTCCTCGCTATCGACATGTTCCTGTTCTTCTTTTTCTGGGAAATGATGTTGGTGCCGATGTACTTCCTGATTGCATTGTGGGGACACAGAGGATCGGGTGGTAAGACCCGTATCACTGCGGCGACCAAATTCTTCATTTATACCCAGGCGAGCGGTCTGGTGATGCTGATTGCGATTATGGCGCTGGTATTGGTGCACTATAACGCGACGGGCGAGTGGACATTCAGCTATGAGAAATTGCTGAATACGCCAATGTCACATACCGTTCAATACCTGCTGATGTTGGGTTTCTTCATCGCCTTTGCGGTAAAAATGCCGGTTGTGCCTTTGCATGGGTGGTTACCGGATGCTCACAGCCAGGCGCCAACCGCGGGTTCTGTTGACCTGGCGGGGATCTTGCTGAAAACGGCGGGTTATGGTCTGTTGCGTTTTGGTTTGCCACTGTTCCCGGAGGCTTCTCATGAGTTCACCCCAATCGCGATGTGGCTGGGTGTGCTTGGGATCTTCTATGGTGCATGGATGGCATTCAGCCAGACAGATATCAAACGCCTGATTGCTTATACCAGTATCTCGCATATGGGATTTGTGTTGATAGCGATTTACTCTGGCAGCCAGCTTGCTTACCAGGGGGCGATTATTCAGATGATTGCTCATGGTTTATCAGCCGCGGGCCTGTTTATTCTCTGTGGTCAGCTTTATGAGCGCTTGCATACCCGTGACATGAGTCTAATGGGTGGTTTGTGGCGACGTGTACAGTTTTTGCCTGCGTTGTCGCTGTGCTTTGCTGTTGCGACCCTGGGGATGCCGGGAACCGGTAACTTTGTCGGTGAGTTTATGATTCTGTTTGGCAGTTTTAGTGAATACACGTTAATTATAACGATTTCTGTGTTCGGCCTGGTTTTCGCTTCTGTATATGCCCTGTATATGATGCAGCGTGCTTATTACGGAGCGCCAAAATCAGATGAACCACTAAGACGGATGGATATGCGGGAAATATCTATTGTCATGTTGCTGTTGATATTACTGGTGGTGATGGGTTTCTACCCACAACCTATCCTTGATACTTCAGCGGCAGCGATGGATAACATCCAGACCTGGTATTCAGCTTCAATTTCAACTACAAGGCCGTAATTCGCCATGACAATAACTCCTCAACAACTGATCGCGCTGTTACCGCTGTTGATCGTCGGATTGACGGTAGTGGTTGTGATGCTGTCCATTGCGTGGCGACGCGATCACTTTATCAATACCACGCTGACCGTAGTAGGTTTGAATCTGGCTCTGTTGTCCCTCTACTTTGTTGGGCAGCAGGAAGCGATGGACGTCACCCCACTGGTTCATGTGGACAGCTACGCTATGCTCTATATCGGCCTGGTGCTGGTTGCGAGCCTGGCAACTTCTACTTTCGCCTATTCCTGGCTGGAAAATTATCCGGATAACAAAGAAGAGTTCTACCTGCTGGTGCTGATTGCGACCGTGGGCGGTATTCTCCTGGCTTGTGCAAACCATCTGGCGTCATTGTTTATCGGTATTGAACTGCTTACTTTACCGCTGTTTGGTTTAATTGGTTATGCATATCGTCAGAGACGCTCTCTGGAAGCGGCGATTAAGTACATGCTGTTGTCCGCGGCAGCATCGTCTTTCATGCTGTTTGGTATGGCGTTGCTGTATGCGGAATCAGGCGATCTCTCTTTTGCTGCCTTGGGACATCGTTTGTCTGACAGCTATATCTATCAACCTTTAATACTAGCAGGTCTGGGTATGATGGTTGTTGGACTTGGCTTCAAATTATCGCTGGTCCCTTTCCATCTTTGGACACCGGATGTTTATCAGGGGGCACCTGCACCTGTTTCTACCTTTCTGGCAACTGCCAGTAAGATAGCGATTTTCGCAGTAGTGATGCGTCTGTTCGTTGAAGCGCCGATGGCGGACAATGAAGCGCTGCGCACGGTATTAACCGTTATTGCGATTGCCTCTATGTTGTTCGGTAACTTGATGGCGCTGACTCAGACGAATATCAAACGCCTGCTTGGTTACTCTTCTATTGCTCACTTAGGTTATCTATTGGTGGCGCTGGTAGCGGTACAAAACCATCAGCTTTCAGAAGAAACCGTGGGTATCTACCTGGCGGGTTATCTGTTTAGCAGCATCGGTGCGTTTGGTGTCGTTAGCCTGATGTCCAGCCCATATAAAGGACCGGATGCGGATTCCCTCTACTCATACCGTGGTCTGTTTTGGCATAAACCGATTTTGTCTGCGGTAATGACGGTAATGATGTTGTCACTGGCGGGTATCCCAATGACGCTGGGCTTTATTGGTAAATTCTATGTGATTGTGTTGGGTGTACAGGCTGAACTGTGGTGGCTGACTGCGGCGGTGGTTCTTGGCAGTGCTATCGGCCTTTATTACTATCTGAGAGTGATGGTGAGTTTGTACTTGCATGCACCAAAAACCCTTAACCGCGATACACCGAGGAATTGGGCCTTAACTGCCGGTGGGATGGTCGTTCTGATTTCTGCATTATTGGTACTGGCGCTGGGTATTTGGCCTCAGCCACTGATTGATGTGGTACAACAAGCGAAAATCATTCTCTAAATAGTCAGTCGGTTGTGATGAACTATTTGGAATAATCCAAACCCGGTAAGGTTGTCCTTACCGGGTTAGTTTTGAAAAGATTTGGGTTATAAAAATAAAATCTTTTATTTATTAAAATAGTCTCGCCATATGATTTTAGATTTTCTCTTAAAACCATTTATCCATGTCTATTTAAATGATGTTTAAATAAATCAGTAAATTTATTTAATAATGCTCTATTACAGGGAGATTAATCAGCCAGGAAGGTTATAATAATTAAATGGATATTTAAACGTTAACAGAGTGCGAAAATAGTTTTGAAAAATAACGATATAAATTTATTTTAGTGTTTAATTACATTAACGGTATAAAAATAGGTATGATTTAAATAAAACCGTAGAAAAGCAATATTATTGGATAAGGTAAAATAGTGCAAAACAAATTTAAACGGGTGTATTTAATGTGTCGCGGTGTTGCATAATAAATGCAACATAATAATGATAAAAGTAATCCAGTTCGTATTTGATTAAATCATTTATTTGCGGATTTTGTCATTCGGATTTCTTATAAACGATTATTTAACTGGCTGATAAAAAAGTTTAATCCCCAGTTGAAAACGTTATTAAAATCGGTTTGTTTTTTAAATATATTGCCTTGTTAACCTATTTTATATTCTTATTTGCCTTTTTTAATGGGTATATAATCATTAATAAAGCCAATTCTTTTTCTCATTTTTCACTGATGGTTTTATGATGAGTAGGTTTTAAATTGTTATTAAAAGCTATTTTTTAACCTCTGATTTTAATAGGTATAATAAAGTTTTAATCGTTGTTTTTACTACTCTTACTGCCTGATTTATATTAAGTTTAATCATCATGGTATATTGTGTTTTACGTTTTAATCAATATTAACCATACTCGCTTTTTATCCTTGTCAATACTGTTTTACTGGCAATTTTGAACAGTTTTTATAAGTTATCCTCTTTTCTTTTGTCTTCATAAATCAACCAGTAAATAGCTTGATGGTATAAAGATACCTCTTTGTTTTTTTCGGGGAATATTATTTTTTTCTGATTTGTTTTCAATTTTTTGTTAATGGTTAATGGGTTTTGATTAAGTTTGATTAACGTCTTTTTAAATACTGCACTTATAGTTAAATCTGTCTTTTATATAAAAGCTTTAATATCTCTGTTTTTGTATTTTTAAATGGTCATGGCAGGTTAGATAGAAATAAGCGGAGGATAGCATTGCCAATAAATGAATTGAGCATGGCTGTTAATCGGCCGTTAAAGGGAAATACAGGTAAAAAGATAAAATGAACCCTTGATATCATAACCGGTTTTATGAGTTAAGGGGAACAAATGACGAGGAGGCGTATCAAATCAAAGATGCCGTCGGTAAGCTCCAGTCGGCGTTGGCTTACCGTGGGTATGCGCCTCGATAGATCATGAATAAGACCGGAAGATCACAGAGATCTTCCGGCTTTTATATTATCTATATTATCGTAGCGGTACCGGTAAGCGACTGGTTAAGGGCCTTAATTGCTCTCTGTCATCCCACAGCCCCGGAAACACCTCGAATTTCAGGTCATCACGGTTAATACCGGTATCAAAATAGCGGCACAGACGTTCTGCTAACTCTTCATGTGACCACATATTGGTCAGTTCATATTTTTCAATGAGTTCCCGATCTTCTGGTAAGGTTAAGTCTTCTTTTAATACTGGTGCCAGCGTGGTTCCGATATTACCCTTAGGACCGATATCAATCAGTTTACCTCCCATAAATAAAAAAGAGTTTTTATCTCCAGGATAATGGTCACCATCAAATGAAGAATAAGGTTTTATCCAGTAATTATTATAGGATTGAGTATTAGGAATAACTGATTTATCTTTAATTTTATCTGGCATCAATTTATAAACAGCATTAACAACTAAAATCCGAAACAAAGTAGTCACTTGATTTAAATCAATATTTTTCCAGACACCATCTGTATTACAGACATCATAAAACTGCATTTCTACACTATTAAGCATCTGTCCAATGGTATACAGATTATCCCTCAGTTTGATATTAACCAGATGATTGTGCTTCCAGACAATTCGTTTCACCATTTTATCAAAACAGCCGTCAGCAACGGCTGCCTCCTTTGCCGTTGCGTTTAGTTGTGTGCCCTAAATGTTCGTCTGCTGCTGCCAAGTAGTTAGTCCGGCGGGTATTGTTTGGCCCCACTGGATTTTGTTTATTAGCTGTACCCTCAAGACCACCCAGATTTTCAAATCGCCGTTGTTCTAGTCCACGAGCAGTATCTTTACCAACTTGAGAATAACCTTCATAGATAACTTCAGGTGGCTTACCACCAAAGCGATCAAAATCATTACCATATCGATATTTCAATACATCTTGAGCTGCCTGTTGTCCTTGCTTACTGGCATAGCCCACATACGGTTTGCCGGTGGTAGCATCAATACCCTGATAGGTGATATGCGTTGCCGTTTTAAGATCGCCCGCCCAACCTAACGGATAGGGCGTAATAAACCGGCCTATCTCCGGGGCATAATACCGATACGTATTAAAATGCAGCCCCGTCTCTAAACTCCAGTCGGCGCTGGCTTACCATGGTTATTCGCCAAGATAGATCATAAGAAGGCCGGAAGATCATAAAGATCTTCCGGTTTCAAATTTTATTTATTACGTATTAAATCAATTTCCCTTTATATCAAGTAAATAATTAAGTTTTGGTTTCCATATGTTTTCCCATTTACTTTCTATATCTATTGAATAATTCTTTATATGGTAATAATCATTCTCATCATGATGAGATAAAAAGCATTGTTCAACACAGCTAATAATCCATTCCAATAATTGTTTAATTTCAAGATCATTATTATAACTCAAGAAAAACTCAGCAATTTCAATAAATTCCGTCATCAAATTCGGGCAAAAAATGGATTCTTCAAATAATGAGTAACAAAATGTTCCCTCAATTAAATCATCTTTATTTTCTAGAAGACGAAGTTTAATGTTCTCATTCATATCAGCAACCTGGCCCTTTTCTTTTTGCTGCTTTAATTGATTTTTTCTCATTATAGGAGCCATCTAAATTGAACACTCCTTTGGACTTATCCAATGATGAAAATGTCTCGTAGTGATCTTTGTGAAGATTATCTAAATAAAAATAATCATTTTTCTTAAAAGCTACTCCTTCAACTTTTACTTTGTTTGTAAATTTATAAATTTCAGCCCCTTGAAATTTCTTTCCAGTTGTTTGGGCCGCATCACCAACGATCGATCCATGTCATCGGATTCGGCGCATAGGTATACAGGTTTAATCCACCGGCTAAGCCAA
>NZ_JAJAFX010000031.1:0-65706 GCF_025384845.1 Photorhabdus temperata
GGATCAGGGCTGGTATGAAATGCGCCGTCAGCTAGAATATAAGCAGCGCTGGCGCGGCGGTCAGGTACTGGCAGTCCCTCCGGCATACACCAGCCAGCGGTGCGCATGTTGTGGTCATACAGCAAAAGAGAACCGCTTGTCACAGAGTAAATTCGTGTGCCAGGTGTGTGGATATACCGCGAACGCCGATGTAAACGGCGCTCGTAACATTTTAGCGGCAGGACATGCCGTGCTTGCCTGTGGAGGGACGGTGCAGTCAGGCCGCCCGTCGAAGCAGGAACCAGACGCAGAGCGATCAGCCGTCGCCCACTAACGGGGATCCCCCTCTTGAGTCACGAAGTGCGAAAGTGGGGGAGGATGTCAAGATTGATATGTGTTGCGCTACTACGAAAATGTTAGACTGCGTCTAATTTCGTTATTATTCACTGTTATAACGCCATGATTTAACCTTGAGGAGTGTAGTGGCTAATGGCAAAAGAGAAAAAAAAAGGCTTTTTCTCCTGGTTCGGTCGTGGCCGTCAGGAAGAACAGCAAAAAGAAGAACAATTGGCAGCAGAGCAGGCGGAGCAACAACGTCTTGTTGAAGAGGCTGCAAAATTAGCCGCGGAACAGGCGGAACAAAAACGCCTTGTTGAAGAAGCTGCAAGATTGGCGGCAAAGCAGGCGGAACAACAACGCCTTGTTGAAGAAGCAGCAAGATTGGCAACAGAGCAGGCAGAACAACAGCGTCTTGCTGAAGAGGCTGCAAGATTAGCCGCGGAACAGGCAGAACAAAAACTCCTTGTTGAAGAAGCCGCAAGATTAGCTGCACAACAGGTACAAACTGAACAGTCAAAGCCTGCTGTATCAAAAGAGCAAGAGCGTCCCACTAAAGAGGGCTTTTTCACTCGCTTGAAACGCAGTCTGGTTAAAACGCGTCAGAATCTGGGTTCCGGCTTTCTCAGCCTGTTCAGTGGTAAAAAGATCGACGATGATCTGTTTGATGAATTGGAAGAGCAGTTATTGATTGCTGATGTTGGTGTTGATACTACCCGCAAAATCATTGGCAGTCTGACGGAGCATGCCAGCCGTAAAGAGCTGAAAGATGCGGAAGCATTGTATGCCAAATTGAAAGAAGAGATGTCTGGCATTCTGGCTAAAGTTGATAAGCCGCTGGATATTGAAGGAAAAACACCGTATATCATTCTAATGGTTGGTGTTAATGGTGTTGGTAAAACGACAACAATTGGTAAGTTGGCACGTCAGTTTCAGGCGCAAGGTAAATCTGTCATGCTGGCGGCCGGGGATACTTTCCGTGCAGCCGCAGTTGAACAGTTACAGGTGTGGGGGGATCGCAACCATATTTCGGTGGTGGCGCAGCATACTGGCGCTGATCCCGCTTCCGTGATTTTCGATGCTATTCAATCAGCTAAAGCTAAAGGTGTAGATGTACTGATTGCCGATACCGCAGGTCGTTTGCAAAATAAATCTCACCTAATGGAAGAATTGAAGAAAATTGTCCGGGTGATGAAAAAACTGGACGAAGATGCGCCACATGAAATTATGCTGACATTGGATGCCAGCACCGGCCAGAATGCGATAAGTCAGGCTAAATTGTTCCATGAAGCTGTTGGGCTGACAGGTATCTCACTGACAAAACTGGATGGGACTGCCAAAGGCGGGGTGATTTTCGCCATTGCTGATCAGTTTGAAATTCCTATCCGTTATATTGGTGTCGGT
Source organism: Photorhabdus temperata (assembly GCF_025384845.1). Lineage (NCBI taxonomy): Bacteria > Pseudomonadati > Pseudomonadota > Gammaproteobacteria > Enterobacterales > Morganellaceae > Photorhabdus > Photorhabdus temperata. Next base: position 1,720 of record NZ_JAJAFX010000031.1, read on the forward strand.
GAAGGAATTGAAGATCTACGACCATTTAAGGCAGACGATTTTATAGAGGCACTTTTTGCCCGAGAGGATTAATTACCATGATTCGCTTTGAACAGGTCAGTAAAGCTTATCTGGGGGGACGGCAAGCCCTACAAGGGGTGAACTTTCATTTGCGCCCTGCGGAAATGGCATTTCTAATTGGTCACTCAGGGGCAGGTAAAAGTACCTTGCTGAAACTCATCTGTGGCATTGAGCGACCTAGCGCCGGACATATCTGGTTTTCAGGTCATGATATCAGCCGGTTAAAGAGTCGTGAGGTGCCTTTCCTGCGTCGCCAGATTGGTATGATTTTCCAGGATCACCATCTGCTGTTGGATAGGACGGTATACGATAACGTGGCAATGCCACTGGTTATTTCAGGTGCGAGTACGGAAGATATCCGTCGCCGGACTTCTGCGGCATTGGATAAAGTGGGTCTGCTGGACAAAGCGAAAAATTTTCCGATTCAGCTTTCGGGTGGTGAACAGCAACGTGTCGGTATTGCCCGGGCAGTTGTGAATAAGCCAACTGTTTTGTTGGCGGATGAACCGACTGGTAATCTTGATGGTGAATTGTCAGAAGGCATTTTACGGCTGTTTGAAGAGTTTAACCGGGTAGGGGTGACGGTGCTGATGGCGACCCATGATATGTCACTGATTGAACGACGGAAATATCGTATTCTGACTCTGAGCCAGGGCCGTATGGCGGGAGAGCATCATGGTTAAAAATGTGCGTAAGGCAGCGGGGAAAGTAACAAGATCAAAAGGTAAAGCTCTGCAAGGGGGATGGCGTGAACAGTGGCGTTATGCCTGGATGAATGTGCTGACAGATATGCTGCGTCAGCCACTGGCAACTCTGCTGACGATTATGGTTATTGCGATATCTCTGACATTACCAAGCGTTTGTTACATTGTTTGGAAGAATGTCAGCCAGGCTGCGGAAAAATGGTATCCCACCCCTCAATTGACGGTGTATCTCGATAAATCACTGGATGATAACAGTGCTCAAAAATTAATAAGTGAGCTGAAAGCACTTGATGGTGTGGATAATGTTAATTATCTCTCACGTCAGGAAGCAATGACAGAGTTCCGCACTTGGTCTGGTTTTGGCAGTGCGCTGGATATGCTGGAAGAGAATCCACTACCCGGGGTTGCTATCATTACACCGAAAATCGATTTTCAAAGCTCACAGACGCTGACTACGTTGCGTGACCGGGTTTCTCAGGTCAAAGGTATTGAAGAAGTTCGGATGGATGATAGCTGGTTTGCCCGTTTGGCGGCGTTGACGGGGCTTGTCGGGCAAATTGCGGCAGTGATTGGTATTCTGATGGTCGTGGCGTTATTTTTGGTTATCGGTAACAGCGTGCGTCTCAGTATTTTCAGCCATCGTGACACGATTAACGTGATGAAGCTGATTGGTGCGACTGATGGTTTCATTTTGCGTCCATTCCTCAATGGCGGCGCTTTGTTAGGGGGGCTTGGTGCGATGTTATCATTGATATTCTCTGCCCTGTTGGTGTGGAAGCTCTCTGATGTTGTCACACAGGTTGCCAGCGTGTTTGGTACGACATTTAATTTGCATGGGCTTTCATGGGATGAATCCCTGTTGTTAGTTTTGATCTCCGCGATGATTGGTTGGGTAGCTGCCTGGTTGGCGACAACCCAGCATTTGCGCCACTTTACGCCAGAATAATTGAATTAATGCTTGTTATGGCTGGTACAAATAAAGTTACTTGCATAAATATAAAACAATCTGTTATTTTTTGCTCCGTGATTCCACGGTGGATGTTATCTATCCTGAAATTATTACAACCCCACGCATCTGTAACTTGAATATGCACATTCTGGTGATAGACTGTACCGCTGTATGTTGAGCATTGGTTTATAAACACTGATGTAATCTGTACTAACGATTTGAGCCTTAATTTGAGAGGATTTGAATGGCCAAAGAAATGCAAACCTTAGCGTTAGTTCCTCAAGGAAGTCTAGAGGGCTATATTCGCGCCTCTAATACCTACCCGATGCTGACAGCGGAGGAAGAGAAGGAACTGGCTGAAAGGCTGCATTACCAGGGAGATCTGGATGCAGCTAAGAAGCTGATTCTGTCTCATCTGCGCTTCGTTGTTCATGTCGCTCGCAGTTATGCTGGTTATGGCCTGCCCCAGGCGGATTTAATTCAGGAAGGGAACATTGGCTTGATGAAAGCAGTACGTCGTTTCAACCCGGAAGTGGGGGTGCGTCTGGTTTCTTTTGCTGTTCACTGGATTAAAGCTGAAATCCACGAATATGTACTGCGTAATTGGCGTATTGTTAAAGTTGCGACAACTAAAGCGCAGCGCAAGCTGTTCTTTAATCTGCGCAAAACTAAACAGCGTTTAGGTTGGTTTAATCAGGACGAAGTGGAAATGGTCGCCAAAGAACTTGGTGTGACCAGTAAAGATGTGCGTGAGATGGAATCTCGTATGTCAGCACAGGATATGGCGTTTGATATGTCTGCTGATGATGATAGTCAGGAAGGCTTGCCGATTGCCCCAGTTCTGTATCTTCAGGATAAAGCTTCTGATTTTGCAGACGGCATTGAAGAGGACAACTGGGAAAACCATGCCGCTGATAAATTGTCGGTAGCGATAGAAGGCTTAGATGAGCGCAGTCAGGATATTATCCGTTGCCGCTGGTTGGATGATGATAACAAATCTACCCTGCAAGAGCTGGCTGATAAATATGGTGTTTCTGCGGAGCGTGTACGTCAGCTTGAAAAGAATGCCATGAAAAAACTGCGTGTAGCAATTGAAGCATAAATAAAGTGATTTTGCGTTAACGCATTCACAATGAATAAGTTAAGAGGGCGATAATGATTTATCGCCCTTTTTGTTCCTTCTTTCAGAGTTTTCAACCAAACTAATCCGATGAAAATTGTTATTGCACCTGATTCATTTAAAGAGAGCCTTGGTGCCTTGCAGGTTGCTGAAGCGATAGAACAGGGATTTCGTGAAATCTATCCACGAGCTGAATACATTAAACTGCCGATGGCAGATGGTGGTGAAGGTACGGTTGAATCAATGGTAGCCGCCACCGATGGGCAAATTATCCACTTGTCTGTTACCGGCCCGTTAAATCAGCCGGTGGATAGTTTTTTCGGTGTACTGGGTGATGGAAAAACTGCGGTTATTGAAATGGCGGCGGCTTCTGGCTTACATCTGGTTCCGATGGAAAAACGTAATCCGCTGATAACCACGACGTATGGTACCGGAGAGCTGATACTGGCTGCTGTAGATAAAGGTGTCAGTAAGATAATCCTCGGTATTGGTGGTAGTGCGACTAATGATGGTGGTGCCGGTATGATGCAGGCATTGGGTGCTCGCCTGCTTGATGATTGTGGTGAAGAACTGAGGGCTGGCGGGGCCGCATTAAGTCAGCTTGCTGAAATCGATCTCTCTGGTTTGGATTCCCGTTTGGGTCAGACTGAAATTATCGTCGCCTGTGATGTATCTAACCCGTTATGTGGTGAGTTTGGTGCATCTGCTGTTTTCGGACCACAAAAAGGGGCGACCCCAGAGATGGTGAAAGAATTGGATGCTGCTTTACGCCATTACGGTGAAAAAATTGAATTCCTGACAAAAGTGAAGGTCATTGATGTACCGGGTACGGGAGCCGCAGGTGGTATGGGAGCGTCTTTACTTGGTTGGCTTAAAGCGAAATTAAAACCGGGAATTGATATTGTTATCTCCACGTTGGAATTGGAGAAAGTGGTACAAGGTGCTGATTTGGTTATTACTGGCGAAGGTCGGATGGATAGCCAGACTGTTTACGGTAAAACACCAATCGGCGTTGCCCGTGTCGCTAAAAAGTATGCTATTCCAACCATTGCATTGGTTGGTGGTATGAGTCAAGACTATAACGTCGTTCATGAGCATGGATTGGATGCTGTTTTCTCAATTATGCCCGGCGTTTGTTCTCTTTCGGATGCTCTTGCTTGTGGGCATCCGAATTTGCGGGTGACAGCCCGCAATGTGGCTGCCGTCTGGAAGATGAGTCAGCCCAAATAGTAGTTTGAAGTGGTATCATAACGAAAACCACAGGCATTCATAAAACCTTGTAACGCCGGTTCGTTAGCATCAGGGAAACCCGCGAGACTTAGCTTCCATTGTTTAACAGCAGGATGCCGGGTCTTTACTTCATTTATCAGATATAAACCCACCCCCCGGCGACGTGTTATTTCACGAACACATAAATCTTCAAGCAGGCCGGATTGATTACTGAGAGTGATTTTTACTGCGGCTAACAATCTGTCATTAAAACGGGCAGCAAACAGTTTCTTGCCGTTTTTTAGATGGATTTGCCATTGTTCTGGCGTTTGCTGAGGCCAGATTTTTCCCAAATCAATCATATCTTGTGCTGATAAAACAGTCAGTTGTTCGATAGTTAACTTCATGATTTTTCCATATCCATTGTAGATGAATAAACAGTCAGAATGTTGTGTGACTATTTTTATACGTTACTGGAAAAAATGTTTTTAACACGATCGATCTTTCGAGTTAAAGATTGCTTTACTAATATTTAACCAGAATATCACACCATGATTAGTCTAAATTACAACCATTTCTGGTGGTATTTTATTCTGTATTTGATGCTTTTTACTACCTTGCCAATTTGATTTTAAGCATGAAATGCTATTTTAATAACATGAAAAATAAAATCTTATTAATAAAAACCGCTTTATCTAATCATTAATCACAAACGGTCATGATTTCCAGCCAGATAATGAAAGATCTTAAAGGCAAATACAAGCAATCAGACCAATAACAACACGGGGATAAATAAATGAAAATCGTAACAGGTAAGGCATTATTAACCGGTTGTATTGCCATGGTAATGAGTTATTCACTGTGGGCAAAAGAGATTAAAGTAGCAATTGTGGGGGCGATGTCCGGCCCAGTTGCTCAGTATGGAGATATGGAATTTACTGGTGCACGTCAGGCGATTGCGGATATTAATGCCAAAGGCGGCATTAATGGCGATAAGCTGGTGGGTGTTGAATATGATGATGCCTGTGACCCAAAACAGGCTGTAGCAGTAGCTAACAAAGTGATTAATGACAACATTCGTTATGTTATCGGTCATCTTTGCTCTTCATCGACTCAGCCGGCATCTGATATCTATGAAGATGAAGGTGTCATTATGATTACGCCTGCGGCAACTAATGCTGATCTGACAACCCGTGGTTACCAAATGATTCTGCGTACTACTGGGCTGGATTCTGATCAGGGTCCAACGGCAGCGCAATATATTGTTGAAAAGATCAAACCTCAACGGCTGGCAATTGTTCACGATAAACAGCAGTACGGTGAAGGGTTGGCACGTTCTGTTCTCGATAAACTGAAAAAAATGGGAGTCAATACGGTATTGTTTGAAGGTGTTACTGCTGGTGATAAAGATTTCTCAGCACTAGTTGCCCGCTTGAAAAAAGAAAATGTGGATTTTGTCTATTTCGGTGGTTACTACCCTGAAATGGGACAAATTCTGCGCCAGGCTAAACAAGCGGGTTTGAATATCCGTTTTATGGGGCCGGAGGGTGTCGGTAACTCTTCGTTATCTAATATTGCCGGTGCTGCTTCTGAAGGAATGTTTGTAACATTGCCTAAACGATACGATCAAGCTCCGGCAAACAAAGCTATCGTTGATGCAATCAAAGCTAAGAAAGAGGATCCAACGGGCCCATTCGTCTGGACAACCTATGCCGCCCTGCAATCTCTGACAGCGGCAATGAGCCGTACCGGCAGCATGGAACCTGCTGATTTGGTGAAAGACCTGAAAACTAATCCGGTCGATACCGTGATGGGAACACTGAGCTGGAATCAGGCTGGCGACCTGAAAGGGTTTGAGTTCGGCATTTTTGAATGGCATGCAGACGGTTCTTCTACTTCTGTGAAGTAAAGCCATCCGAATGGCCGTCAGCCCCTGCTTGACAGGGGCTGCTATTCCAAGGGTACAGGATATGTCAGAGCAATTTCTCTATTTTTTACAACAGATGTTAAACGGGGTTACCCTGGGTAGCACTTATGCATTGATTGCCATTGGCTATACGATGGTTTACGGCATCATCGGGATGATTAACTTTGCTCATGGTGAAGTTTATATGATTGGCAGCTATGTCTCTTTTATTGTGATTGCTGCTCTGATGATGATGGGAATTGATCTGGGCTGGTTGCTGATTACTGCTGCTTTTTTAACATCAATTGTGATTGCCAGCGCTTATGGCTGGAGTATTGAACGGGTGGCTTACAAACCCGTTCGCCATTCCAAGCGCCTGATTGCGCTGATTTCTGCAATTGGGATGTCTATTTTCCTGCAAAATTATGTCAGCTTGTCACAGGGTTCCCGTGATCTGGCATTGCCGGGGTTGATTTCCGGGCAGTGGATATTGAGCGAAAGTGATGGATTTTCTGCCAGTATTACTGCGATGCAACTGATTATCTGGGTAGTGACATTCCTTGCCATGCTGGTACTGACGATGTTTATCCGCTATTCCCGTATGGGGCGTGCCTGCCGTGCCTGTGCGGAAGACCTGAAAATGGCCGGTTTGCTGGGGATCAATACTGACAAAGTTATTTCTTTGACCTTTGTTATCGGCGCGGCAATGGCAGCGGTAGCCGGTGTTTTACTGGGGCAGTTTTATGGTGTGATAAATCCATATATCGGTTTTATGGCAGGAATGAAAGCTTTCACCGCAGCTGTATTGGGAGGCATTGGCAGCATTCCGGGAGCAATGATTGGCGGCTTGATCCTGGGCGTTTCTGAAGCCCTGACTTCTGCTTATTTGAGCACAGAATATAAAGATGCGGTTTCCTTTGCTCTGCTTATCGTTGTGTTGTTGTTTATGCCTACCGGGATTTTAGGCCGTCCAGAGGTAGAAAAAGTATGAAACATGCCAATTGGATTAATGCCATTATCGCCTCAGCCGCTTTATTTGTTCTGGCTGTTTTTATGATGGGGATGCAGTTGTCACTGGATGGCACGAAGCTGGTCGTTTACCGTGCCGATGAAGTCCGATGGCTATGGATTGGCATCGGCTGTACGGTTGTTTTCTTGTTCCAGCTATTGCGTCCAATTGTTCAACAGACGATGAAGAAAGTGCCCGTTAAAAGCTGGACATTGCCGGATTTCGATGGTTCAACCAAAGGACAAAAACTACTGGCGGCATTGATTATTGTTGCCGCGATTGTCTGGCCATTTATTGTCTCCCGTGGCAGTGTCGATATTGCTACGCTGACATTAATTTATGTCATGTTGGGGCTGGGGTTGAATGTAGTTGTTGGTTTATCTGGGTTGCTGGTGCTTGGATATGCAGGTTTTTATGCTATCGGCGCTTATACCTATGCCTTACTAAGCCACTATTACGGGTTAGGATTTTGGCAGAGCTTGCCGTTGGCGGGATTAACGGCTGCTTTATCGGGGCTGTTGTTAGGTTTTCCGGTATTGCGATTGAGAGGTGACTATCTGGCAATTGTCACACTCGGTTTTGGCGAAATTGTTCGCATTCTGCTATTGAATAATACCGAAATAACGGGTGGCCCGAATGGTATCAGCCAGATACCAAAACCGACTTTCTTTGGGTTGGAATTTAACCGCAGCGTGAAAGAGGGCGGTTGGGATACTTTCCATAACTTCTTTGGTCTGAAATACGATCCAAGTGATCGGGTTATTTTCCTCTATCTGGTCGTATTGTTGTTGGTGATACTGACCGTATTTATTATCAATCGGTTACTGCGTATGCCATTAGGCCGCGCGTGGGAAGCACTGCGTGAAGATGAGATTGCTTGTCGTTCTCTTGGGCTGAGTCCAACCCGTATTAAACTGGCCGCGTTTACTATCAGTGCTGCATTTGCCGGTTTTGCCGGAACCTTGTTTGCTGCCCGGCAGGGTTTCATCAGCCCGGAATCCTTCACCTTTGTTGAATCTGCGTTCGTGCTGGCGATTGTAGTGCTGGGTGGAATGGGTTCGCAGACTGCGGTGATTCTTGCGGCCATTCTGTTGGTGGTTTCCCGTGAGATGATGCGTGATTTGAATGCCTATAGCATGTTGCTGCTGGGGGCCATGATGGTGCTGATGATGGTTTGGCGTCCGCAAGGATTGCTACCGATGAAACGCCATAATGTTAAATTTAAACGGCAGGAAAGCCAACCTCAGGGAGGAGAACAGGCATGAGTGCAACACCATTATTGCAGGTTTCCGATCTGACCATGCTCTTCGGTGGTTTGCTGGCGGTTAACAATGTTGCCCTGATATTAAATCAAAGCGAAATTGTCTCTCTTATTGGGCCTAATGGCGCAGGGAAAACCACGATCTTTAATTGCTTGACAGGATTTTACCGTCCGACCAGCGGCACAATAAAATTGCGGGAAAAACATCTGGAAGGGTTATCCGGGCAGGCTATTGCCCGTATGGGTGTTGTCAGGACATTTCAGCATGTGCGATTATTCCGTGAGATGACTGTGATTGAAAATCTATTAGTAGCGCAGCATCAGCATCTGAAAAGTGGTCTTTTCTCTGGGCTTTTCAAAATGCCGGCATTCCGCCGTGCGGAATCTGAGGCTGTAGATCGGGCCGTCGTTTGGCTGGAGCGGATTGGCTTGTTACCACTGGCAAACAGACCGGCGGGTAATTTGGCCTATGGTCAACAACGCCGTCTGGAGATTGCCCGCTGTATGGTAACACGCCCGGAAGTTTTGATGCTGGATGAGCCTGCTGCGGGCCTGAACCCGAAAGAGACAGCAGAACTTAATATCTTAATTGCTGAACTGAGAAAACATCATCAGGTTTCTGTGTTGCTGATTGAACACGATATGAAACTGGTGATGGGGATTTCTGATCGTATTTATGTGGTTAATCAGGGAACACCTTTGGCACAAGGGCGACCGGAAGAGATTCGTAACAACCCGGACGTTATTCGGGCATATTTGGGAGAGGTGTATTAATGATGTTGGAATTCAAACAGGTATCTGCCCACTATGGCGAAATTCAGGCGCTGCATCAGGTGAGTCTGAATATTCAACAGGGAGAAATTGTCACTCTGATAGGTGCAAATGGCGCAGGAAAAACGACGTTGCTCAATACGTTATGCAGTGAACCCCGAGCGACTGAGGGCTCTATTATTTTTCGCGGCAAAGATATCACGCAATGGCCGACTGCACGTATTATGCGTGAGGCCATTGCGATTGTTCCTGAAGGGCGCAGAGTCTTTGCCCGTATGACAGTGGAAGAAAATTTGGCGATGGGCGGCTTTTTTGCTGACAAAACTCAGTATCAGCAGCGTATTGAACGGGTTTATGATTTATTTCCCCGGTTACAGGAAAGGCGAAATCAGCGGGCTGGAACGATGTCCGGTGGTGAACAGCAAATGCTGGCAATTGGCCGCGCTTTGATGAGCCAGCCACAGTTATTATTGCTGGATGAACCTTCACTGGGATTGGCGCCGATAATTATCATACAGATTTTCGATACCATTCAGCAGTTGCGGGAAGAAGGGATGACAATCTTTCTGGTTGAGCAGAATGCAAATCAGGCGCTAAAACTGGCTGACCGGGGATATGTCTTGGAAAACGGTCAGATCGTACTGGAAGACAGTGGTGCGGCGTTATTGGCTAATGAAGCAGTGAGGAGTGCGTATTTGGGAGGGTAATATCTTTCTCAGCCTAAAGGAGAGTGTCATGTGCATTGGTAAGCAGTGCCGGAAAGGTTATTTCTCCCAAGGAGAGGGTGTCGTTAATTATATTATTTTCGACCTATGAATAACACTCCCTCCTAAAAATATGTTGTTAATACCTGAAAATGTAATTTAAAGCGAGTTAAAATGATATTCTCTGCTTGAATTGCATGTGATCTAATTTTTGTGTAAGAGAATGATTTTTCTACCAATAAATTATTTAATTCTTTGCTTGGATGTCAGTTAATTATTAAATAATATAGCCAGAAGAGTTTTTTTTCTTTTGGCTTTAAAGTTAAATTTGTTATTTTAATATAATGATTATTTATTGATTAATTTATTTGTTCTTTTGTTTTTCCATCGATTTATATATTTATGAATAAAGAAAGTTTTCAGCCAGCGATTAATGAGTAATACACCCAATATGAAAATAACAATACCAGACCATGAAATAGTATAATTAATTACCCAATTGATCAACAAAAGGATAATACTGGTAATAATAAACCTCACTAAATGACGATAAAATTTTGCTTCTAATGCAACTTGTTGCTGAATTTCATCTCGCTTTTTATCAATGGATTTAGCTTGTTCTTGGGTGATTTTGTCAGTTTCTGGGGAATAGAGGTCTGTCACTTTTATATTAAACGCGGACGCTATTGCGGCCAGCGTTTCTAAACTTGCTTTTTCGCCATTTTCCAGACGTTGTATGGTCCTGACACTTAAAGATGATAATTCAGCAAGTTGCTCCTGTGACCAGGCTCTGGATTGCCGTAATTCTTTGATTCGATATCCACTCATTTTTAATACCTTCTTTAGCATTCAAAAGTGAACTTATCATAAAAGAAGCATAACAACAGGAACACGACAGATACCTGACAGGAAGCTGACATTTGGCTGCCAGATGCCTATTTAGCATTATCGGTTTTACCTCAATCATTACCTTCCTTATAAGCAGACATATATTCTCTTGGTGGTTTCCCGGTCATTTTCTTGAAAAAGATTATAAAAGCGCTGTCACTGGAAAATTCTAACTCATTAGCGACAGATGATAAATTACCCTGTTTCGCCAGTAATTCTATAGATTTGATCAAACGCCACTGTTGTCGCCATTGTTGATAATTGAGACCTGTTTCCCGGCGAAATATCCGGCTGATAGTTTTCTCACTGGCGCCGATATTCATTGCCAGTATTTTGAGCGGTGGTGGAAGTGTCGTCATAGGGATGCAGGCCAAACGACGATCACAAGGGAGTGGCAATAATGTTGGCTCTCTCTTTGCCTGGCGGATTTCGTCAAGACAAACCGCTAATAGGTTAGTAGCAGGCCCATGTAACCAGTCTGTGCTGAAAGGTGACTGCGCTATTCGTTCCAATACTGCACGCAGCAAAGGTGTCACTTCCAGTACTTCAATATGTTCTGCCAGATACCCGATCTGATTGATATCCAGATAAATAGAGCGATATCCGACAGATTCTTTTATCTCTGCTCGATGAGAGATACGTGGTGGGATCCAGGCAACCCGGGTTGGTGGAAGTATGCATAAGTGATCCGCCAGGGTGATACTGATACATCCTTGCTGGGTAAATAATAATTGTCCCATCTCATGTTGATGAAACCCTGAATCATGCTGGCCTAGTTCAGCGGCGATCCCAACAACCGGTACTCCAAGGCTATCAGGATCAAAACTATCATCGCGGGAAAGCCATGCCATATTTATGTCCTATTTAATAAATAAATTGTCTTTATTATTGTAATGCGACAATTGAGATCATGCTAATTTATGCTTATCGTCTAATTGAATTAGGTAAAATCACAATGCAACGTAAACTTGGGCTTACGCTGGCAACAGCGTTAATGATGTTTCCACAAGTTGTAGAGACCATCTATAGCCCAGCATTAACCGATATTGCAAAGGGATTTAAGGTGAGTGCTGAACAGGCTGCTCAAACTTTATCTTTATATTTTTTCGCTTTTGCTATCGGCGTGGTTATTTGGGGGCGCATGTGTGATCTCATAGGCAGACGCCCAACGATATTAAGTGGGTTGCTGCTCTATAGTGGTGCTTCATTAGTGGCATTATTCAGCAGCCAATTTGAGTTATTACTGGTTGCCAGAATGTTATCCGCATTTGGTGCCGCAGTCGGTTCGATAGGAACTCAAACAATGATGAGAGATTCTTATCAGGGGAGCGAATTAGCACGGGTGTTTTCCGTCATGGGCATAGCTTTAGCGGTCAGTCCGGCTGTTGGCATGATGAGTGGTGCTGTTTTGGTCTATTTAGGGGGATATAAAATCGTCTTTTTCGGCTTGTCTCTGCTTGCGGTATTACTATCAGGCTGGTCTGCTATTTATCTGCCTGAAACCCGCCCGGCAGCAGTGGTGATAATGCCGCTAACAAGCACTTTAATTATGATGTTCAAGGACGTGGCAATTTGGCGTAATGCTCTGTTGATATCACTCTTTAACTTATGTTTGTTGAGTTATTATCAATTAGCTCCGTTCAATTTTGAACGGTTGGGATTCTCTTCTGAGATGTTTGGTTATACCGGATTGCTTTTGGCGCTAGGGTCAGGTATTGGCGCTTGGTTAAATAAATTCTTGTTAAACAAAAAATGGCGTTCATCAAATTCAGTATTACTTGCTGCTATTATCCTCCTGATCGGCGGAGGAATGATAATGGTTCTGGAAGCCACCTGGTTTTTTATCCTGCCGATGATTTTGATTGTTGTAGCCTACGGAATCGCTATTCCCAATATCTTGGCTTCTGCATTGATTGATTATACGGATAGATTGGGAACAGCAGGAGCATTGTTTGGTTTGCTGTATTATTTGATCTTGGGTGGGGGATTGGCGTTAGCAGGCTGGAACCAACGTCTTGGTGTTGTCTTGGTATTTTGTGGTTGTTTTATTCTATTTTTGGCGGTAATTAATTGTTTAATATTAATAAAATCAGAGATTAACACATCAATTACGGAATAATCTGATGCTGGAATAATTCTGTATTATCGGTAATTAGTTGACAGGTTAATAATATTTGAAAATTACAGATACAAAGTATATTTATAATAAGATCTTATTTAAAAAAATAGCCGTATTTTAAAAATACTGAAAAATTTCTTATTTGCAACAATGCATTCCCGCAATAGGATGATAAAATTATATGAAAGTATTAAGAAATTATATATGAAAAATACGTGGTTAAAAGAAATTTTTGCTATCAAGTCTGATTGAAAATAACAAATTAATCTCTTTCTGAAAGAAAAATATAGCTTGATTTGCGGTTTTTAAGTGAAAAAACATTTAAATATTTTGTGCTATACTTTCTAAGTGACAAATTGAAGTGAGAAAACTACTTAGCTCACTCATTAACAGTCTGGTCATTATCCTGAATTATCTGAATATTTAATGGATATTCGGCTAAATAAGAATTATGGAGAACTGATTATGTCACGTTCTAACGATGTGTGTGTAGCAAGTCGTGATTCAGATTCGAAAAATATCTTTCCGAAATGTTTATCTGGAAAGCATATCACTCCAATACCGTTGGGGAATTTGGGCTCTTCATCAGGGTCTATCATTTTTTTAGTGATGCCGTTATTCCAACGAAACCAACACCAGCGGATCTGGCTGGTATGAGATTGTATGATGAGGAGGAGATAATAAAGCTGCTTCATATTGCCGCAAAAAAGGCAAAAGAAAGACTTGATGCAGATGATTCAGAATTGCTAGGCAACTAAATAATCTGCATTTTGTCGCGTAAGGCCCCCAAAGTTCGGCATTACTTTTCTTGATTTGGCAAAAAAGGTACTTTACCGAAAGGTAAAGTACCTTTTTTAGTGAACTAATTGATAGCTATTAGTTCATGCCATATTTTTTCAATTTCTTACGCAGTGTGCCACGGTTGATGCCCATCATCAGGGCAGCACGTGTTTGGTTGCCACGGGTGTATTGCATCACCATGTCCAACAATGGCTGCTCCACCTCAGCCAGTACCAACTCATACAGGTCATTAACATCTTGACCATTTAGTTGAGCAAAATAGTTCTTCAGTGCTTGTTTAACTGAGTCACGCAAAGGTTTTTGAGTAACCTGATCTTGTGAATTTACAGTAGCAACGGTTAGTACGTCAGAATTTACGCGTTGTTCGAACATAGTTCTGTCAGCTCTTTTCTTTATATTACGCAAAATTTTCGAAATATGCCTTCAACACCTCCAGCTGTTCGCTGGCATCCTCTATGGTGTTGAATGTGCGCCGGAACTGGTCATCAGGAGCATGTTCCCGGAGATACCAAGATACATGCTTACGTGCGATACGGGCTCCCTTGCCTGGACCATAAAAGTCGTGCAATTCCCGTATATGCTCGTTCATTAAATGCTGCACTTCGCCAATCGGCATCGGTGGCAGCAATTCTCCTGTTTCCAGATAATGCTGGATTTCCCGGAAGATCCAGGGTCTTCCCTGAGCAGCGCGGCCTATCATCAGAGCATCAGCCCCGGTGTATTCAAGCACTGCTCTGGCCTTAAGCGGGTCAGTTATGTCACCATTGGCAATAACCGGGATGGTAACAATCTGCTTAACTGTCCGAATATTGTCGTACTCTGCTTCTCCGTTAAACAAACAGGATCGCGTCCTGCCGTGAATCGTCAGAGCCTGAATACCACAACGCTCGGCCAATTGGGCAATCTTTACACAATTTCGTTCTTCTGGCGACCATCCAGTGCGGATTTTCAGCGTAACAGGAACATCTACTGCATTTACAACCGCGGACAGGATCTTTTCGACCAATTCCGGGTAACGCAATAAAGCTGAACCTGCCAGCTTACGATTCACTTTCTTGGCTGGGCACCCCATGTTGATATCAATGATCTGAGCACCATTAGCGACGTTAATCTTCGCTGCCGCTGCCATTTCATCAGGATCATTGCCGGCAATTTGCACGGAACGAATTCCCGGTTCGTCACTGTGAACCATACGTAGCCGGGATTTGTCTGTCTTCCAGACCTGTGGGTTGGAAGATAGCATTTCCGATACTGCCATACCTGCACCCATTTCGTAACATAGTGACCGAAACGGACGGTCAGTTATGCCAGCCATTGGGGCCGCAATAAGACAGTTTTTCAGCTGGTATTGTCCGATACGCATAGACGAAGAAAGAGTGGCCATACTGTGACTGCAAGGGCGCGTATATTACGCATTTTTCGCAAAATATGAAAGGCCAAACTTTGAGCAAATCGACATTTGTTACAACTTTTTTCCAGCTTTCCTTCTGAGGTAAATCTAATTTTTCATAAATAACATGGTGTTATATGTTATCGGTAAAGTTTATCACTCGGGATTTTTCTATCGGCCAGTTTGCCGATAGCACGGATTATCATCAGTGAGCGATCAAAAATTACTCTCGTCATCATAGCAAAATAAAATAATTCTAACTTGCTACTATTTTTACCCCAGATATCCGACACCATTCTTCCTGCTCCGCAACAGGATCGATCACGAATTTATCAGTATAGGCTTGAATAACACTTTCTGCCTGACTTGCCAAAATACCCGATAAACCCAACAAACCACCCGGTTTTGGCAATGCACCGATTATAGGTGCGAGTTCACGCAGAGGGCCTGCCAGAATATTAGCAATTACTACATCAGATTCAAGATCGTTTGGCTGATCTTTCGCCAAATATAGCGTTAAACGCCCCAAAACGCCGTTACGCTCTGCGTTATCGCGGCTGGCCTGAATGGCTTGCGGATCGATATCGATGCCGATAGCGTGTGCGGCACCGAGTTTTAGCGCTGCAATTGCCAATATGCCGGAGCCACAACCGAAATCAATGATGGTTTTACCTTCCAGATTGAGGCTGTCCAGCCATTGCAGGCATAACGATGTGGTTGGGTGGGTGCCTGTACCAAAAGCCAGCCCAGGGTCCAGCATGACGTTTACGGCATCTGGATCAGGAACGTCACGCCAGCTTGGGCAGACCCACAAGCGGTTACCAAAACGCATTGGGTGGAAGTTATCCATCCATTCACGCTCCCAGTCTTTGTCTTCTAATTGCTCGATCTTATGGATAAATCCTTGACCTAACTGAGGAGCGTGTTCGAGTTGGCTGATAACGGCTTTCATATCCGTTTCAGCATCATAAAGTCCGATGACATCGGTATCTCCCCATAAACGGGTTTCGCCTGGCAGGGGCTCGAATACAGGGTTATCGTGGCTGTCCTGAAAGGTGACTGATACTGCTCCACTTTCCATTAGATTATCCCCCAGGGATTCTGCCAGCTGTCCTGTGGTATTTAATCGAAGTTGTATCCAAGGCATAAAAATTCTCTTTAATTAAAAATAGGTTAAAACGACCCGCTTAGTGAAGCTTGACCATCCGTTGCGGCAACCGGTGGCCGATGGTATTACCAATCCCGAAAGCCAACAGGCTGAATAGTAGTGATGGAACGATCGGATGAAAGTCTAATAGATAAATATCGAAACTGGCGAGCAGGGTGTAACTTGCTGCCCCTGTAATCATCGAACTGACAGCGCCATATGCATTGGCTTTTTCCCAGTACAGTCCCAGCACTAATGGCCATAGGAATACGGCCTGTAAGCCACCGAAAGCCAGTAGATTCAACCAGATAATCATCTCTGGTGGGCGCAAGGCGGCTAAAAGTAGTAACAAACCAAGAACCAGGGTTGAAAGACTGGAAATCCGGGCTAGTTTTTTCTCCTGTACGATTTGTTGTGGAAACCGGTTTAGATAGAGATCTTTCACGATTGTCGCAGAAGATTGCAACAGTTGTGCATTAATTGTTGACATAATTGCTGCCATCGGTGCGGCCAGAAAAATTCCGGCAGCGAATGGTGGCAAGACGGTGATCATCAATGTTGGGATGACTTGATCGGGAATGGCTAAATCAGGAATAATCGCCCGACCGAGTGCGCCTGCCAGGTGCATACCAAACATGAGGATTGCCATGACAATGGTGCCGATGATAATCCCACGATGGACAGCTTTGCTATCGCGGTAGGAGATACAACGAACGGCGGTATGAGGCAGCCCAATGACACCAAAACAGACCAATATCCAGAATGATGCCATGAAAGGCCCGCTGAGGATGTGGTCCGCGCCTTGTGGGGAAACGAGTTCAGGATTGATCGTCCGTAATGTGGCAACCGCTTCCGTCAGACCACCTGCCTTATAGATAATCGCTACCAACAGCAAAACGGTGCCTAACAGCATGACTAGCCCTTGCAGGGCATCATTGAGGACACTCGCTCTGAAGCCGCCAAATGCGGTATAGAGCGCGATAGAGACACCGAAAATCATTAATCCGGTACCATAAGGGATACCCGCGGCAGTTTCCAACAGGCGTGCACCGCCAATAAACTGAACGGTCATTGCGCCAACAAAAGCGACTAAAAGACTCAGGCTGGCAAACCAAACCAGAAGGCGACTGCCATAACGGGCATACAGCATGTCATTGAGGGTGACGGCATTATAGCGACGAGCGAGAATGGCAAATTTCTTACCCAGCACACCAAGGGAAAGCCATATTGCCGGTAACTGAATCAGCGACAGCAATACCCATCCCAGACCATATTTATAGGCTGCTCCTGGCCCGCCAATAAATGAGCTGGCACTGATATAGGTGGCGGTAATGGTCATTGCCAGTACAAAACCGCCCATTGAACGGTTACCCAGGAAATACTCAGTCAGGAAAGCGCCTTTTTGGCGGCGCCGGTAAGCGTAGACTGACAGAAGAAATACCAGCGCAAGGTAACCTAGCAGAGGTAAGATAACGTCACTTTGCATTCTCATCCTCCAGCGGGACTTCTTTGAAAATAAACTTCACCATTAACCAGCAGAGGATGATAAATACTACGGGTAGTAGCAGACATGCCATTTCAAACCAACGAGGTAAGCCAGTGACACCCGGGGTATCACTGGGTAAATAGGCTGTTATCAACCAGCCAATGAGATAAGCAAGTGTCAGGAACACAGCCCAGCGTGCTTCTTTATGGGATTGAACAAATCGTCTGTCCATTCGTTCTTCCGGTAATTAAATAAATAAGATGGGAAGAGCGGAATTGTACGGCAAGATGCGGATTTATTCAGGAAAAATGTGATATGTAGTCAATAGCCTGAGTTTTGTTTAGAAATAGCAACGGACAAAATAAAGAGAGAATCTGTTTACACAGACTCTCTTGGTTAATGAGTTAAAAACTGGTGAAGGCTAAATATCGCGTTTTATAGCTTCTCTTCCACTGGACCTGATGCGCGAGAATCACTTCTTGTTCAGCGTTTGCCAACGCTGGTACACCTTGATAGCGCTTTCGTCCTTCTTCTGGATCATGGGCAGGCGGCGTTCCTCGATGGGCTTCGCGTACTCTGCGTAGAACGTATCCAGCTCGAAATACTTGCGATCATCCTTGTAGAATGGTGCGTAGTCTTCGCGTGTGGTGATGTAGATGACCTGTTTCGGACTACAGTAGTAGAGCGAGCCTAGGCACATAGGGCAGGGGCTGGCGAGAATGTAGATATCGCAGTCGGTTAGGTGCTCAGTCCCGAGCTTCTTGCACGCTTCCCGTACGGCCAGGATTTCCGCGTGTGCGGTCGGATCGCTGGTCTGTGCTACTAGGTTCGGGCTTTCAGCGATGATGTCGCCATCACGTACGATCACGGTGGCGAACGGCCGGCCCCCTTCCTCCACATTTTTCATCGCAAGGTCGATGGTGCGTTTCACAAAATTCATGGAAAAAACCTCATTGGAAATAGATTGAACCAAGGCGTGGTTGCCGACTCCGAGAGTTCGCGATGGAACGAGCCACCAATGACCACGCCGCGTTACTCATTGCCAAGGTTACCCGATTGCGGTGATGGGCAATGATTTCTGGCAACAGCCAGTGGGTTAGAACGGCTTGGTCGGCAGATACTTGCCGTCCAGGGCCAGCTTATTGCCTACCACCTTGGCAGCGTCGGCCGGTAGCGCGTGCTGACCGAGCAGCGCCGCAGTGACGAAAGCCTCGTTTAGGCCAGTGCCTTCGGTGATCTGGGCGAAGGAGAGATCCTTCTTGGCTTTGGCAATGAGAATGACTTCCGACAGGGCATGACGGGCGTTCTTGCTGATTTGAGACTGGATCATAGTGATACCTCTTTTATATTAGAAGTTGCAGGTCAAACAGCTGTAAGGCGCTGGATGGGATTGGCGCGGACTTCAGGGTTGATCTTCTGTGTCGTGTAATGAATCGATTGATTGAAGATTACTTCCGGATATCCATAAGGTAAAAGACTGATTTATTATGCACCCCATAGGCATACCTTATGGAGATCCACATGCTTTTACGACATATCAACTACTTTCTTGCCGTGGCCGAGCACCACAGCTTCACGCGCGCCGCTACAGCCTTGCATGTGTCTCAGCCGGCACTGTCCCAGCAGATTAAGCAGCTCGAGGAAACCCTTGGGGCGCAGTTGTTTGATCGAACCGGACGTACCACGCGGTTGACGGATGCTGGCGAGGTCTATTTCCGCTACGCACGATGGGCATTGCAGGACTTGGAGGAAGGAAAGCGGGCGATCCACGATGTTGGTGACCTGAGTCGCGGTTCTCTGCGCGTTGCTGTTACGCCGACGTTCACGACTTACCTTATCGGCCCCTTGATCGAGTCGTTCCACAATCTCTATCCCAACGTCACGTTGACGGTTCGGGAGATGTCGCAGGAGCGCATTGAAGAGCTTTTGGTCGATGATGAACTTGATGTTGGGGTTGCGTTTGATGAGATCCTCTCGCCTGACATCTACGCACAACGACTTCTGGTGGAGACGTTAGCGCTGGTCGTCGGTAAGGGCCATCCCCTTGCAAAGTGTCGAACGATGAGTCTGAAAGCCCTGAACAACGAGTCTCTGGTTCTCCTCACGTCCGAGTTTGCTACACGGAAGCAGATCGATCGTTATTGCAGGCAGAACGACATTCGTCCCCGCGTTTTGATGGAGGCCAATTCGCTGAGTGCTGTCATTGAGATCATCCGACATACAAGCCTTGCCACGTTGCTGCCGGCAAAGATTGCCAGTGACCGGGAGGAATTGGTTTCGATTGTTCTAACCCCTTCACTGCTGCAAAGAACGGCAGTTCTCATGCAGCGAAAAGGAGCGTACCAGACGGCTGCGGCGCGGGCATTTATCGAGCTTGCACTGGAGTATGGAACAGCTAAGTGCGTGTAGATACCTATGACCTGAAAGGAAGGGGCTTCCCGCGAAAAGCATGGTGAGGATATTCTAAACGATGTTTGTTACGTCTACCGATACAATCGCAGCGGGAATAGGTTTTACTCTTGTAAGCCGGGTTAACATATTTAACCTGAATGCCTGCCGCCTGGGCCTGGTACTCCACATAACCGCGCTGGAATGATATAAACATGTGTCCATTCTTGTATTGGGCACTGAGTTTCTGTAAAAAAGCAATCAAACACTGTTTTTTGATAATTTCATCCTTTCAATACTTCGTGATATTTAGGCGGTTTTCAGGTCTTCGGTGTTTGTTAATGAGCGTAATAGAATAGGCTTAATTATCTGGGTGGTTTCAGGCTTGAGACTCACCCTGATGGAATGGAAGGAAATGGATAAAATCGGTAGTCATATTAGATGATATCAGTTTGTATAAAAAATAAGCTTAACGTGGGATATTTTACGTTTTCCAAGCGACCCCCAAAGTAAAGATTTTCGCAGGGCTTACTTTGAAAAAGAACTAAAAATATTAGGTGTATTAAATAAAAGGTGGGAATTAATAGCCAAGAAAAAAATTGAGGAAATATTAGAAAGATCGCCGTACATAGACAATAGTGGTGGAGAATAACTATCTGAGCGCAGATCAGATAGATAATTTTGCGGCGAGAGCCAAAGGCTGTGAGGCGCGTGGCGATTGCAAACAGATCGTGAAAGAAATGGAAGATCTGAGCCTTAAGCAGTAAAAAGAAATGATCGCAGTGTGTTCTTCCAATCCCGCAGCTTGCAAGGAAAAATACGGCGATATCCCGGCTAACGGTATGCTGGTACGTCAAGCCATCGATCGCGTACTGGGTGACGATGTGCCATCGAAGATGAAGAATGATATGTCTTCATTGTTAGCACAGCAGATTGAAGCCGAAGGCGTGGTCTCCAGCACGGAATTTGCCAGCCAGTTACAGAGCCGCTACGGTATCGACAAGCAGCAGGCAGAGATTTTAGCGAGTGCCGCATTAGGGGCTGTAACTGGCGGCATGAGCAACAAAGGGGCTAAGTTTTCAAAAGTTGTAACAGATAACAAAGACAGCAACTGGAGCGCAGGCAAAGGTCAATATAGTCCGAAGGATCAGGGCACGGTGACAAATGTTGAGCATCCGACGGGTAGGTTTGACGCGAGGTCACTACCTAATGCCAATAAAGGAGCTAAACCGGAGACAATAGGAAAAACCACAAGCGGTGCGGAAAATGCAGCGACTTACCCGAAGTTAAAAGAAGATTTAGTGCAACGAAACCTTAGTCATATTGCTTTGCAAGGCCCAAGGTTGGCAGCTGTAGTTAAAGGTGATAATGGTAAGCTCAATTATGGCATTGGTACCGGAACCAGAGCAGAAGCGGATAGATTAGGCAAAGTCTGGGTAGGAGATGGAGCCAAGAAGACTACTGGAAATGGCTGGGTTAGTGCGGATGGTACGAGAGGTTATAGACCTCTATCAGAGAAACCTAGTACTACAGCCGTAGATACCAGAAAGTTGCATTTTCCTTGATGCTCACAACTCTGAGAAACCGCATGAATTAAGCTTTTCTATGAGTGTCTTTTCTGTTGAAAAAAGTAAGTACGGCTGTAGTATTAGTGTTGGCAGAACACGAACTCCCAGATTATCTGGTTCGATTATTGATGCAATTACACGCCCATTATCACTATATTGTTGAACAAATAGCCGGGTTGGAAGCTGAACTAAAACACACAATCACAACGGATGACACCGCCCAGCGTTTTATGACCATCCCGGGTGTGGGTCCAATCACAGCCAGCTTACTTTCTTCACAGTTGGGAGACGGCCAACAATATGCCAAAAGTCGTGATTTTGCCGCCTCAACGGGATTAGTCCCCAGGCAATACAGCACGGGAGGAAAAAATACCCTGCTGGGTATCAGCAAACGAGGCAATAAGAACTTGCGCAGATTACTGGTGCAATGTGCACGAGTATTTATGCAGCGATTGGATAATTATTCAGGAAAACTGGCTGACTGGGTCAGGCAGCAGCTTGAACGAAAACACGCCAATGTCGTGACTTGTGCACTGGCGAATAAATTAGCCCGGATAGCTTGGGCCATCACGACACAGCACACGGTATTTGACGCCTGATTCTGCGTCATTATGAATAAATTTAAACGTTACCTCACTGGTTTTGCGAAGACTGATAATTGATGACATGAACGGCCTATCGGCCTGATGAGAAACCTAAAGGTTAAGATGGCTTATTAAAGCCGAGTGGTTTTTTAGGAACATCAGGCGCGGAACTCATCGAGGCGCGGGCATCCTTGCCTATAGTGACGCCGGATAGATTTAAGCAAGCCCAAAATTCATCAAAATTAGTGTTGCAAAAACGAGGGTGACCATAGATTTAACCTTTCATATGGAAGAATAAAAAAATCCGCCTGTACTTAATATCATACAGTTCCCTCGTCTTTATAATCCTTCTTACTAAGAAGAATAACCATCAAAAAATAATATATAGAAGGAACACAATGGATATCTATCAGGAAAGTATCAGCTTTTTAGGTAACGGTGCCGATTTCGATGAAAATGGATTATTTCAATGTGAGTTATCATTCGATACTAATGACCATGGTGAGGCGCTTTTCTTAACCATATTTAAGAATGAAACAACCATTAATTTACACATATCTCTGACCAGTCCAGTTGAATTACCAACGCCTCTTCCAGAAGCGATTGCAGTCGCGATCGGTGAACACGCGCTAGAACCTTTTAGAGGTGGCTTTGGTATTGGCTTAATGCCTGATAGCCGTAGATTAACGATTTATAAGATTATTTCTCTATCAAATAAGCCTCAAAATTATGTGCAAAACATCTTTCAGCAACTGTTAGAAAAAATGGAGCAATGGCACCATTTTATTGAACAAACGAATAACGCAGAAACGATCCCAGAAAAACTACCTGTCGGGATTTTTATTTAATCCCTGCAGCGAACTCCCCTATTTATAATATGAGGTTAATTTATGTCAACAATTCAAATTAATAGTCAGCACAGAGGTAGTTTAGACTTCGCGGATATTCAAAATATCAAAACCAATGCGAAAGAAGGTGATACGGTTAAGTTTGGCTCTGTATTTGGTAAAGAATACAGCGTTACTAAAAACAGTGATGGTGAAGTTAGCCTAAAACAAAAAGAGAATCGCAGATTTTTTAACCGCTTCTTTAGCAATACAGATTCATCGAAAAACAGTGATTTAAAACTGAATCTGATGAACCAACAGCTGCACAAAAAAGAGAACAGCGGCAACGTTAAGGTCTTAACATTAACCTACAACCAGGCTAACCAAAAGATGCCGGAAGAGACTAAGAACTACTTCCAGAATCTGATCCAAAAAGGTGATTATGATGTGGTCTTGTTTGCTGAACAAGAGTCTAAATTGCTTGCTAACGATCTAGAACTCGATGGCATGAACCTCCTTAGCCAAAACAAAATGAAAGTAATGACCAAAGGTCTTGGTGAAGGTGTTAGTTATACTTCTATGTCTGTTTTTGCTAAAGATGGCGTCGATATTAACGTGAAAAAAGAGTCTGAGTATCGTCACGGTATCGGTGG
Source organism: Photorhabdus temperata (assembly GCF_025384845.1). Classification (NCBI taxonomy): domain Bacteria; kingdom Pseudomonadati; phylum Pseudomonadota; class Gammaproteobacteria; order Enterobacterales; family Morganellaceae; genus Photorhabdus; species Photorhabdus temperata. The sequence continues at coordinate 25,264 of NZ_JAJAFX010000031.1, forward strand.
ACGAAACATGGCATTCTTCATGGGTATCACTGGTAACAAAGGCGGGGTGAAAACCGCTTTAGAGATCAATGGCCAAGCTTTAAACGTGATTTCCGCGCACTTGGATTCTAACAAAGAAGTAAAGCGTGAATTCGAAGGAAACAAGTTGATGGAGGGGATCAAACCGAATGAAGAGGTTCTGATCACCGGCGATCTCAATGAACGTGAGAAGCGTGTTGCTGAAGGCTCTGATGTGCTGTACGACCCAATTGCACACGATGATACGCATTTAGCAAAACATGGCTTTAAGTTCAAACCACTCGATAGCCATACTTACATGCAGCTTGATAAGCACACTGGCAATATTAAACAGAAAGAAGGTCGAGATCGTCCTGATTTCGGTGAGCTCGATAATACTGGTTTAACCAACAAAACGGGTAACTTACAGAACCATGAAACCAGTGTGATCACTGATGGATTTGTGAATGTCAGTGACCACAAACCAGTGCAGTCTATGTTTGAGGTAAGAAGTTTCTCTCAAAAACTCATAGAAAACGCGATGACTCAAAATGCTGGTGACTTCAAAAATGACGCGGCGTACCTAAAGCCTGGTACTGATCCAGCTAACGCGACGTTTGACGATGTCACTTCCGCTAACCAGGCACGTCTGGGTTTAGAAAGCTTAAGTCCCAATGAACAAGAGTTCGTAAAAGAGAACTTTTCGAGTTTTATTATCGGTAAAGATGCACTCTTCAGTCAGTTAACTAGCGGCTTTATGGAAGAGATGGGTCAACTTCACGCATCTGATCTTGTTAAAAACCCAGCTCAACTACAAACGCAGCAAATTGCATTGAGTGAAAAGTACGAACTTCTCAGTGATAAAGTGAATGCTGAATTTAATAAACAATTCGTTGCCAACCTCTAATAGCAATCTAACAATTGCTCTCTGTTAGATATTAAAAGCAAAGAGTGGTCAGTTTTTGAAAGGGCGTTTATCCCGAAAAAAGTATGCTAAATTGAAAAATTGGCATACTAATCAGCTCGAACATAACGAAGGCGATTCTACCTTAATCGGGTGATGCCTCTGATCGGTTGAAGCGGTATGATGGGTGCTTTTGAGACTCAGCACTTCATAGCATCCATCACCGTTCACTGTCCTCGTTGCCACTCTGACCGCGCATATCGCCACGGTAAGACCCCTGCCGGTCACGTTCGCTATCGTTGCCCAGCCTGTCCCCATGTTTTTCAGCTCACCTACACCTATGAAGCTCGCAAACTTGGCGTCAAAGAGAAGATTGTCGATATAGCGTTCAACGGCTCGGGTGTCCGTGATACCGCTCGTGTCCTCAAGATTGGCATTAACACCGTCCTGCGCGCCCTAAAAAAATCGCACCAAGGCAAGTAACTACCGATTGGAATGAAGATTTTACGGGCAGCTTTGAGCGATAAAATTTCTATGAATAACATACATCAAACAGCAAATAAGACCAGCTTTATGCTGGTCTCAGACCGCAGACAAACCTCATTGAAAAGAACGAGGTTTGTTTTTTTCATAATGAAAAATGTTATCCATTTTCCTCATTAAGCCCATGTGATCGTCCTCCAAGGCACCATTTTTGCCTCTGCCGTACCACATGCCCCCTTTATCCAGCAATAAAAATAACAAAACGTGGCGACTAGCAACGCTATCTTCTTGATATTTTGGGCTGTTGCCGCCAGCAGACACTGTATCTGAACTTTCAGTAACCCACGGAAACGGGCATAACGATGCCCAAGAAGCAGCAGGAAAATTAGGCTTTGATCGGAGAATAGCTCCTCCTAAAGCACCATTTAACTCACATGGGCAACCTGTATTTTTTGATGGAAAAACCTATATTACTCCCGATGTTGATAGCCATAATGTTACTAATGGCTGGAAAATGTTTGACCGTAGAGGTAAGCGAATGGGGACTTACGATAGTGATCTGAACAGAGTTAAGGACTAATTGATGTTTGGTATATTTCCCAGTGATGCACCCATCAGAGAAAACAATGAGCTAATTCTGCCTGCAACAATTATTATTGATACATTTACAGAAGCAGTTCACATACCTTTATCTTATTGGAGCTTTGAGGATTACAAACGAAGCTGGCGAGCTTCTCTTGAGGAGGGTATACACAGTAAAAAACCTGTGGCGCTAGCTGTATCAATGTATGAACCTGATTATACAAATTTTGTATTTGTTTGGGGCATATATTTCGCAGGTGAGGAAGTTTTCTTGCAAAATAGCATCCTCTTTTTAGATGAGTGTCCAGGTTTTACTCCAGAAAAGATAAATAACTTCATAGAGTCGCGTACTACGTACAATGAAGACGGAATGAAAATATCTGAATGGAATACTGATCTAAATAGCATTATAGATTTTTATAACAGTCTTAAAATTAATACAGAATCCCAGTCTTGAGTTAGGGTTTTTACTTTATTGTCCACTAAATTATAGTGGACAATAATGCCCTTAGCATGGGAAGTTTGTTTGGTTCCGAAGGCGCTAAACATTTTGAAGGCGCAGGTTCACTGGCTCAAAAAATGGCCCAATCTGGGGCAATACCGGAAGAAATAAATGCTGCCTTGACTCACTACCTGAAAGGGCAAGTTCCTGATGGTCAGGATCCGGCAAAAGGTCTGATTATTGTGTGGGGTAACTTCTTTGGTGTTCCGTTGGATGTCGTGTTATCAAATGAGCAGGTGACTCTACAGAAAGCTGCGGAAATTGTTGCCGGTGGCATACCTACCGGTAGAAGCGAAGCTGATACAGTTTGTGGCAGCAAAGGCATATCTGTCTTTGAGTAAATACGCTACATATATTACCTCTAGGACAAATGCTATAGGTAAATGAAATAGGTAAATGAATAACTGGCAACTGGAGCCCGAAATTAATCTTGGTTTACTTAAATATACAGAGGTCAAAGGAGATTTTGCTTTTACTCAAGAACTTCTTGCTTTGTTTAAAAGTAGGAACGATGAGAGTGACTATGGGTGGTATAGAATTCTGGTTCATATACTACCGCCAGTACAACTCACGTAAATGAAATTAATATCCAGTTTTTGGATTGCTATTTGGAGAAATTTTATGAAATGTATTCAGTGTGAAAACCCGGCATTACATGAATCAGATTTTTGTGCCACATGTGAAGAGAAAGCGCTGAAAAAGAAAAAACACCTTTATTTTACATTATCCTTTTAGTTTTTACTTTGTTATTTGTAATCGCTGACTTAATGTTGGGTTATTACATATATGGGATAAAACTGGATTATAATAATCTTTCTCTACTTTTTAGAAATGTGTTTTGTGCATGCATATGGATACCTTACTTTATTGTATCTATTCGGGTTAAAAGAACATTTATAAGATAATTATTGGGAATAGGTTATTTTTTAAATAATTTACAACCAATATTCATTCAAAAAAGAAGTTATCTTTGTGGAGAATAACGGATTGGCGAATGCAGGGCGAGATCTCATTTTGCGAAAAATGGAATCCTGCCCTGCGTTTTTTATCTTCATAAATCAGTCTCTTATATAAAACATTTAATCTCTCTGTATTCGCGTTTTTAAATGGTCAGTAAGTAAAATAAGCGAAGGAGAGTATTGCCGATAAATGAATTAAACATAGCAGAGAATAGGCCGTTTTTAGTCACTCTGTACCTTTTTTAAATCTGGCATTAATGGGAGGTATTGTTTTAACCCTATAGTTGACGAATAGCGAAGTTAATCACCGATAAAAAGGCGCTTTCGATTGCCAAAAAAGAAAAATATACGTGAAGAGAAAAAATTAACCATGTTAAAAAGGTGATCGTGAGTAAAACAATTCTCATTTAATAAATAGTTTTCACTGAGCCGTTTTTTTAAATCTAATGGTTTTTTCTATTTTATAATCCATAGTTAATTTCACCATTTTCATTAAACTGATACTGAGTTTTTTCTTTTTTCTTTTTTCTTTTTTCTTTTTTCTTTTTTCTTGTATTTAATTTTCTAGGTTTAAAATCGGAGAGAGTAACAGGTATGCTAACGATATTAAGATTAACACCCATTTTTTTAATTATTTTTAATGTGACTAAATAAACTTTTTTATTCTTTTTTCGTTGTTAATCCAATTAGCTTAAATGTTTATCGGTTTCCTTTAATGGTTATCTCTGATTTTACGTAAATTTTTTACAGCCATGCAAAATCGTTTATTTGAGAAAATTTGCTTAATGCGGTTAATCCTGTTAAATGTTTTGATATAATCTCATATCCTTGTTATTGGATTAATGCTGTCGTTTTACCACCTAAAACCCATTTTTACGGTGTTTTCTCTTTCAATGTTAATAATAGCATCGAGTTTTTTACTCGCTTTAAAAAATCCTTAATCATTTATTTTTATTTTTATTTTTATTTTTATTTTTATTGATTAAAGTTTTCACCTGTTTTTTATAATACGCTTGCCCTTTTTCCAGATTTTAAAACCACACGGACAGATAAAAACGGTTTTTCTTAACTGATATTTAATCACTTTCAGATCAGGCATATTTAATCTTACATGAATGAGTAAAAGTTTTTATAATCCTTTGTTTTTAGATGGCATGAAAAAAGATAATCCACATGATTTAACCTAAATGAGTCGGGCTTTGCGGAGTCAATAAAAAGTAATAAACCTCAAGGTTAAAAGACAGTAAAAATAGCGTTAAAATCCATCCGGTAATAATAAAATGCGATGAAAAGGCGTTTAATGCCCATGCAAACTGCCAGTATAAACTTTTTCGTTTTATTATTGATGAAAACCCGACACTAAAAATCAGCAATTTAAGGAGCGTTTAAACGCTCCTTAAAGATATGTTGATGTTATTAAACCAGTTTTACGTTTCCTGTAATCCCAGTTTTTTCTCCAGATAGTGAATATTGGTGCCACCATTCTGGAAGTTTTCATCATTCATAATCGTCTGTTGCAGCTCGATATTTGTCTTGATGCCATCAATGATCAGTTCTGCCAATGCATTTTTCATGCGGGCAATGGCGTTATCACGATTTTCACCGTAAGTAATCAGCTTACCAATCATGGAATCATAGTAAGGTGGTACGGTGTAGCCGGCATAAATATGCGATTCCCAACGTACGCCAAATCCACCCGCTGAGTGGAAGCGGGTAATTTTACCTGGGCTTGGCAGGAAAGTGTGCGGATCTTCGGCGTTGATGCGACACTCAATGGCGTGACCACGAACAACAACGTCTTTCTGCTTAATTGAAAGTGGCATACCGGCGGCAATCCGCAATTGTTCTTTAATCAGATCAACACCGGTAATCATTTCTGTCACTGGATGCTCAACCTGAATACGGGTGTTCATTTCAATGAAATAGAATTCGCCGTTTTCATACAGGAATTCGAAAGTACCGGCGCCGCGATAGCCAATTTCAATACATGCGTTGGAGCAGCGTTCACCAATGCTGCGGCGCATTTCTGGCGTGATGCCTGGTGCAGGAGCTTCTTCAACCACTTTCTGGTGACGGCGTTGCATAGAGCAATCACGTTCAGCCAAATAAATTGCTTGACCCTGACCATCGGCCAGTACCTGGATTTCAATATGACGCGGGTTTTCAAGGAATTTTTCCATGTAAACCATATCGTTGTTGAAAGCAGCTTTTGCTTCCGCACGGGTCATATTGATTGATTGTTCCAGATCTTTATCACTGCGGACGACGCGCATACCGCGACCACCGCCGCCACCGGATGCTTTAATGATCACTGGATAGCCGATGCGTTTAACAATGGCTTTGTTTTTCTCTGTATCATCAGATAACGGACCATCAGAGCCAGGTACACAAGGAACGCCTGCTTTTTTCATCGCATTAATAGCGGAAACTTTATCACCCATCAGGCGGATCGTTTCTGCTCTTGGGCCAATAAAAATAAAGCCGGAACGTTCAACTTGTTCAGCAAAATCTGCGTTTTCAGACAAGAAACCGTAGCCGGGGTGAATGGCTACTGCACCGGTGATTTCTGCCGCAGAAATAATCGCTGGGATATTCAGATAGCTTTTTGCAGAAGCTGCCGGGCCAATACAGATAGTTTCGTCTGCCAACAGCACGTGTTTTAAGTCACGATCCGCAGATGAATGTACCGCAACGGTTTTAATCCCCAACTCTTTACAAGCTCGCAGGATACGCAGGGCGATTTCACCACGGTTAGCAATTACAATTTTATCAAGCATGGGAACGCCTCGTTATTCGATGACGACCAATGGCTCGTCAAATTCAACGGCTTGACCGTTTTCCATAAGAATTGCTTTAACTACACCCGCTTTGTCAGCTTCAATCTGGTTCATCATTTTCATGGCTTCAACGATGCAGAGGGTATCACCTACATTGACACGGTCGCCGATGTTGATAAATGGTTTCGCATCCGGGCTAGGCGTACGATAGAAGGTACCTACCATTGGGGAACGAACAACATGACCGTCGATTGCAGCCGATCTGTCGCTGATCGTTTCTGGCAGAGCCTGAGAAGGAGCAACTGCGTTAGCCAGAGCAGGTTGTTGAGCTTGAACGGGAATATATTGTTGAGCTGCCGGAAAACTCTGGGGGGCTAATGCGCGGCTGATGCGCACTGACTCTTCCCCTTCAGAAATTTCCAGTTCAGAAATGCCAGATTCTTCAACCAGCTCGATCAGTTTTTTTATCTTACGAATATCCATGAGTGTGATTCCGTACTCTTCTGTTTCATTTAGTTGAGTTTTGCAAGCGGTTTACCGCTGCCTGTAATGCAAAGCTATAGCCATCTACCCCTAAACCGCAGATTACACCAACAGCAAGATCTGAAAGATATGAGTGATGACGAAATGGCTCGCGCGCGTGAACATTGGAGAGGTGGATCTCAATAAATGGGATCTTCACTGTCAGCAATGCATCACGCAGTGCCACGCTGGTATGCGTGAATGCAGCAGGGTTAATCAAGATAAAATCAGTATTACCCTGCGCAGAATGAATTCTATTTATCAGCTCAAACTCTGCGTTGGATTGCAGGTGACTGAATCTAACTTCTGATTGATGGGCCTCTTCAGATAATTTGCTGACGATATCGTCGAGCGTTAAGTTGCCATAGATATCAGGCTCCCTGGTTCCTAACATATTCAGGTTAGGGCCGTTAAGGAGTAAAATGTGAAATTTGTCTGCCATTGTGCTGGTATCTCCGGCAATTTGTCAACAATTGCCCAACATAATCCTATATTAACGATTTGTCATCTTTTTAAAACAGCCACAAGTTCATTTCGGCGATAAAGCCCGACATTATAATGATATCGTAGCATTTAGCAGCTAAATACTGGTCTTATCAGAGAAAATGTCAAGAATAAAACCGCCGTACTTTAGAGGCTAGTCACAATTCTTAACGAACTCTTACCAATGTACGTCCTGTAACCTGGTTAGCTATCAATTTATTTGCGTATTCCACGGTTTGGTCCAGTGTTATCTCAGTCGCTGCCTGTTGGTAAAAAGAAGCGGGTAGCAGTTTTTGCAAGCGTTGCCACACCGCAGATCGCTTGGTGGATGGAACCGTGACAGATTCTACGCCTTGCAAACGTACGTTCCGTAAAATAAATGGCATGACTGTTGTTGGCAGATCGGCACTACCGGCAAGCCCACAGGCTGCAACGGTACCGTTATAGTGAGTTTGAGCCAGTATTGTTGCCAGTAAATTACCGCCTACAGTATCAATTGCTCCAGCCCAAAGTTGTTTTTCTAATGGGCGGGGTGGTTGGCTAAGTTCATTACGTGGCAAAACTTTTTTTGCGCCAAGGGATAACAAATATTCGTGATTTTCCTGTCTGCCGCTAACGGCAACAACAGAATAGCCAAGTTGTGAAAGAAGCACTATCGCAGTACTTCCTACGCCGCCGCTGGCGCCGGTTACAATAACATCACCACTTTCTGGTTTAACGCCGCCTTGTTCCAGCGCGATAACACACAGCATTGCGGTAAAGCCGGCAGTACCAATGATCATTGCCTGCCTGCTATTCAAACCGGTTGGTAAAGGTGTCAGCCATTCTCCTGAAACTCTGGCTTGTTCTGCCAGGCCACCCCAATGATTTTCTCCTACACCCCAGCCAGTTAACAGTACATGCTGGCCGATATGAAAACGGGGATCTTCTGTACTGTGCACAATCCCAGAGAAATCAATACCCGGTATCATTGGGAATTGGCGGATAATTTTCCCTTGACCTGTGATTGCTAATGCATCTTTATAGTTTAGGGTTGACCAGTGAATATCGACGGTAACGTCTCCCACGGGAAGGTGAGAAGCATCAACTTCTTCTATGGACGCTGATAGTTGATTCTGTTGTTGCTTAAGTAGCAGAGCTTTCATTAGATGGTTCCGTTCTCTGTAAGTCATTTTGTTATTAAATAAGAATAGATAAAAATTGGCAGTTTACATAAAGAGTATAAGAAAAAATAAAGTGTTGATGGATTATCAAGCAGAATCTGTTCGGCATTTTTCCTGTGATGTCAGTGTTAGGTTTCAGTATCAGTATATGGCAAGCTATTTTAGAAAGTTCTGTTTTTTATTATTTTTCAGCAGGAGATACTGTATTTTGGTCGAAATTTATTACATTATTATCTTGTTCGCTACACAGACTGATACTTACAGTTAACTATCGGAAATAGTGAGCAGAAGAGTCGATGATATGTGAACTTACAGGAATAGCTACTGGTCAAAATAGAGATCAGTGGATCGGCTACGACAGTAACGGTAGCGCTATAACGCTGAATTATGCAAAACCGGGTGGTTCCTGCACTTCGTTATGGAACAATTGGTAAAATTAACCCATTTTTATGCAGTTTTTTTCTGCTCCGTTTGGAAAAAGTAACGTAGAATATTGCGTTGTTGATATGAATAACGTAGCCACTTTTTTATTGAAGCAGGTGCTTATGCGCCTTGTCCCTGCTTCATGTGGTTGGTAGAGTAGACGGGTTTTGTTCCGTCCCCAGCTTGCAGGATTATCCTTTCGCTATGTTTAAAAAATTTCGTGGCATGTTTTCCAACGACTTGTCTATTGACTTGGGTACCGCCAATACCCTTATTTATGTCAAAGGTCAGGGTATTGTATTGAATGAACCTTCTGTAGTCGCAATCCGTCAGGACCGTGCCGGCTCATCGAAAAGTGTTGCTGCCGTTGGGCAGGAAGCAAAGCAAATGCTGGGTCGTACACCGGGTAATATCGCGGCGATTCGTCCGATGAAAGATGGCGTGATTGCTGATTTTTATGTTACAGAGAAAATGCTGCAACACTTTATTAAACAAGTTCATAGCAACAGTTTTATGCGCCCAAGCCCACGAGTTTTGGTTTGTGTGCCAGTCGGTGCAACTCAGGTTGAACGCCGGGCAATTCGTGAATCCGCGCTCAGTGCCGGAGCCCGCGAAGTGTTTTTGATTGAAGAGCCTATGGCGGCGGCTATCGGCGCCGGCCTGCCTGTTTCTGAAGCAACAGGTTCTATGGTTGTGGATATCGGCGGCGGTACTACAGAAGTCGCGGTTATCTCTCTGAATGGCGTTGTTTATTCATCATCTGTACGCATTGGTGGTGACCGGTTTGATGAGGCTATTATCAACTATGTCCGCCGTAATTATGGTGCGCTGATTGGTGAAGCGACTGCTGAACGTATTAAACATACTATCGGTTCAGCCTATCCTGGCGATGAAATGCTCGAGATTGAAGTTCGTGGCCGTAATTTGGCTGAAGGCGTACCGCGTGGTTTTACCCTTAACTCCAACGAAATTCTTGAAGCTTTGCAAGAGCCGTTAACGGGTATTGTCAGTGCTGTCATGGTCGCTCTTGAACAGTGCCCGCCAGAATTGGCTTCCGATATTTCAGAACGTGGCATGATCCTGACTGGTGGTGGCGCACTACTGCGTAATCTTGATCGCTTACTGATAGAGGAAACCGGTATTCCGGTCATTGTTGCGGAGGATCCGTTGACATGTGTTGCCCGTGGTGGTGGAAAAGCGCTTGAAATGATCGACATGCATGGTGGTGAGCTCTTCAGCGAGGAGTGAGTATTAACTTGCAAGTGAGGGAGGAATGACAGGTAGATCAGACCTCCTTGCTATTGCTGTCTGGGAATTCCATTGTTTATGAAACAGCACAGTTTGGAATAGCGCAGCTTATGAAGCCAATTTTTAGCAGGGGGCCTTCCCTGCAATTACGACTTTTCTTTGCTGTTATTGTTGCCATTACTCTGGTTGTGGCAGACAGCCGCCTTGATGCTCTCAGTAAAGTCCGTAACTATATGGATACGGTGGTCAGTCCATTTTATTTTCTTGCCAATGGCCCGCGTCAAGTACTTGATGGTGTGTCCGAAACGCTTGCCTCCCGTGAACAACTGCAATTGGAAAATCGTGCCTTACGCCAAGAATTATTGATTAAAAACAGTGAGATGCTGCTATTAGGGCAACTTAAACAGGAAAATTCCCGCTTGCGTGAACTGTTGGGATCACCTTTGCGTCAAGATGAACACATGATGGTGACACAGGTGATTTCCGGTAAGGCTAATCCTTATAGTGATCAGGTGGTCATTGATAAGGGCTCAAGAGAAGGCGTTTATGAAGGGCAACCTGTTATCAGTGATAAAGGCATTGTTGGTCAGGTTGTTGCTGTCAGTCAGTTTACCAGCCGGGTATTACTGATTTGTGATACGACCCATGCTTTGCCAATCCAGGTTTTACGTAATGATATCAGGGCTATTGTTGCGGGTGCAGGCTGTGCTGATGATTTGCAATTTGAGTCATTACCAAGCAATACCGATATTCGGGTTGGGGATGTGCTGGTCACTTCTGGGTTAGGTGGCCGTTTCCCAGAGGGTTATCCGGTAGCTGTGGTATCGTCGGTTAAAGTCGATAATCAGCGGGCCTATACTGTAATTCAAGCTCGGCCAACCGCAGAATTACAGCGTTTGCGTTATTTGCTGTTATTGTGGGGGGCGGACAATAACCCATCCGAACCATTGCCTCCATCAGAAGTTTATCGTGTAGCTAACGAGCGTTTAATGCAGATGATGCCTCAGGTATTGCCGCATGCAAATGAAATGGGGCCGCCAGCACCGTCTTCTGTTTCTGATGAAATAACCCAAGCGACAGGAAAAGTGAAAGATTCTGAACCGGCAATATCATCTGATAAATTTATAAATGCGGGAAATCGTTAATGAATCAATACCGGAGTCATGGGCGTTGGATCATTTGGTTATCTTTCTTGATTGCGATGGTGCTGCAAATTATGCCGTGGCCGGAGCAAATTTATATGTACCGGCCTACCTGGTCAGCACTATTACTCATTTACTGGGTGATGGCATTACCTCACAGGGTTAGTGTTGGTACGGGCTTTGTATTGGGGATCATCATAGACCTGATTCAGGGAGCAACACTGGGTGTTAACGCCTTAGCTTATAGTCTTGTTAGCTATTTGGTGTCATTTAAGTTTCAATTATTCCGTAATATGGCACTTTGGCAGCAGGCTTTGGTCGTCGTTGCTTTATCGGTGCTGGTGGATCTCAGTGTTTTTTGGGCAGAGTTTTTGTTATCAAATGTTGCTTTTCATCCAGAAATATTCTGGAACAGTTTGGTCAACGGTATTCTTTGGCCGTGGTTATTCCTGTTAATGCGAAAAATCCGTCGTCAATTTAATGTGCATTAGTGGTTGGATCCGGACAGCATACATAACCTGAAACGTACATATAGTCTGTGAGGATGATTCGTTTCGCTCGCCCTTAGGGCTGCACTGAAATGCGTTCAAAAGCGACGGCTTTTGTTTGAGTTTTGCCTTGGTGCGCCCTTTATTACAAGAACGGCAAATAAAAAGCCCTAATAAGATAAGTAGTAAGGACAATATCATCATGAAAACCCTCTATCTGGCTTCCGGCTCACCAAGGCGGCGTGAGCTGGTTGAATTATTGGACTTTAAATTTGAAATTCTTTCTCCTCAGGTAAAGGAGCAATGGCAAGAGGGTGAAACTCCGCGTCAGTATGTCAGCCGATTAGCAAAAGATAAATCTCTGGCGGGGGTTGTTATTGCGCCAGAGGATTTTCCCGTGTTGGGAGCGGATACTATTGTTATATTGAATGATAGGATTTTGGAAAAACCCCGTAGTGAACAACATGCCGTTGAAATGCTCAGTGCACTTTCCGGGCAGTGTCATCAGGTAATTACAGCTATTGCTTTATCAGATAGTCAGAGTACTTTAAGTGATATAGTCGTTACAGATGTGACCTTTCGCCAATTATCTACGCAGGAAATTTTGGATTATGTAGCGACCGGTGAGCCAATGGATAAAGCGGGCGCTTATGGTATTCAGGGAAAAGCAGGTTGCTTTGTTAAAACGCTGAATGGTAGTTATCACTCAGTAGTTGGTCTGCCATTAGTGGAAACGCATGAATTAATCACAAAGTTTTTCGCGTTGGTTGATGGAAAGAGGAACACATGACAGCAGAGTTATTAGTCAATATAACACCATCAGAAACACGCGTTGCCTACATTGATGGTGGGATTTTGCAGGAAATCCATGTCGAAAGGGAAGCCAAAAGGGGCATTGTCGGCAATATTTACAAAGGTCGTGTAAGCCGGGTGTTACCAGGGATGCAGGCGGCCTTTGTTGATATTGGGCTGGAAAAAGCGGCTTTTCTTCACGCTTCAGACATTATGCCCCACACGGAATGTATTGCCGGCGAAGAACGCAAGAACTTCCATGTCAGAGATATTGCTGAATTGGTTCGCCAGGGGCAGGATTTGATGGTTCAGGTAGTGAAAGATCCACTTGGCACCAAAGGAGCCCGGTTAACTACGGATATTACATTACCTTCCCGCTATCTGGTATTTATGCCCGGTGCTTCTCATGTTGGGGTTTCGCAACGTATCGAAAGTGAAGAAGAGCGTAATCGCCTGAAAAATATTGTTGCTGACTATTGTGATGAGCATGGTGGTTTCATTATCAGAACTGCTGCCGAGGGCGTTGGCGACGAAGAGTTAGCTCAGGATGCGGCTTTCTTGAAACGATTGTGGAGTAAGGTGATCGAGCGTAAAAAGCGTAATGTCACTAAAAATAAACTTTATGGCGAATTGGCTCTGGCTCATCGTATTTTGCGCGATTTCGCCGGAGCGGCTCTTGATCGTATTCGAGTGGATTCTCGTCTGACGTTTAATCAGTTACAGGAGTTTATTAGTGAATATATTCCTAAAATGACAGCCAGATTGGAACTTTATAGTGGCAATCAACCTATTTTTGATCTGTTTGATGTAGAAAATGAGATCCAACGGGCACTCGATCGTAAAGTTGAATTGAAATCAGGTGGTTATCTGATTATTGACCAAACAGAAGCGATGACCACAATTGATATTAATACTGGCGCATTTGTCGGGCACCGTAATCTGGAAGAGACTATCTTTAATACTAATATCGAAGCGACGCAGGCTATTGCCAGACAATTAAGGTTACGTAATTTGGGGGGTATTATCATTATTGATTTTATTGATATGAATAGTGAAGATCACCGCCGACGGGTACTGGCTTCTCTTGAACAGGCTCTGAGTAAAGATCGTGTTAAAACAACGATTAATGGTTTTTCACAACTCGGGCTGGTGGAGATGACGCGTAAGCGAACCCGTGAAAGTATCGAGCATATACTCTGTGACGACTGTCCTACCTGTCATGGAAGGGGGACCGTAAAATCTGTTGAAACTGTCTGTTATGAAATTATGCGTGAAATTGTGCGTGTTCACCGGGCAGTTGATGCAGATCGCTTCCTTATTTATGCCTCACCGGCCGTGGTCGAAGCGCTGAGAGGGGAAGAATCCCATGCACTGGCAGAAGTGGAAATTTTTGTTGGTAAGCAGGTAAAAGTTCAGACAGAGCAGCTCTACAGTCAGGAGCAGTTCGACGTCGTTATGATGTAATTATCTGGTTTGCTGGCATAACAGCGCTGGCAACCAAGGAGATGCGTGTGAGGCGACTGCCGGGAGTATTATTAGCGACAGCCGCAATAGTCATTATTATTATGGCTTTGCTTGTCAGTGGGTTACGTTTTCTACTGCCGCATATTAATGGCTATCGCCCGCAATTGCTCGCTACAGTTGAGTCAATTGCGGGTGTACCTGTTGATGTTGGATATATTGCTGGAAAATGGGAATCTTTTGGGCCTGTTCTTGAATTACGTGATATCAATGTGAAAACTGCCAGTGCAGATGTGAAGGCAAAAAAAATCACGGTTGCATTGGATATCTGGTTATCTTTGCTGAGAATGCGCTGGGATTTTCGCGATCTGACTTTTTATCAATTGCAGGTGGATTACCATCAACCGTTGTTTAATGATCAACGCGGTAATATGTTTTCCCAATCAGATACGTTTTCTAATCTGTTTCTCGAACAATTTGATCATTTTAATCTGCAAGATAGCCGTCTTACTTTTCTTACCCCCTCTGGTGAACGGGTTGATCTGTTGTTACCACAATTAACCTGGCTGAATAAAAATAACTATCATCGTGCTCAAGGGGAAGTCAGCCTTTCTTCTATTAATAATCAGCATGGGAATGTACAGGTTAAATTTGATTTGCGTGACACTAACGGTGTATTGGATAACGGCACTGTTTATTTGCAGGCAGATAATGTTGATATGCATCCGTGGTTGAGTCGTTGGTTGCAGGATAATACTGGGCTGAAAGATGCTGAATTTAGTTTGTCTAGCTGGATTACGCTCAAAGATGGGCGAATTGATGGTGGTCAACTGCAATTACGTCAGGGAGAAGCTAACTGGAAAGTTGCTGACAAATCCCACCGTCTTTCTGTCAGTGATCTGGTATTACGGATGCGCCGTCAGGATAATGGTTGGTTGTTTGATGCGCCTGAATTGGCAAGCCTGGCCACTGACAGTCAGCAATGGCCGTCAGGCAAGGCGTCTGTGCTCTATCTGCCGGAAGCTAAGAAGTATGATGGTAAAGATCACTGGCGTATCCGGGCGAAGAATATTCAACTTGAACGGTTGAGCAGTATTTTACCCACTTTCTCTTTTTTAACCCCTGATGTTGTCAGAGATTGGGAACGTCGCCAGCCGCAAGGATTGGTAAATCATCTCGCTCTCGATATAACACCGGAAATTGCAGACGATTTCCGAATGAGTATGCAATGGCAGGATGTGAGTTGGCAGCGCTGGCGGGGGCTGCCTTCTATTGATAATTTCTCTGGTTCTCTCAACGGTAGCTTGCAGCAAGGCGAACTTAGCTTTGCATTGAAAGATAGCGTAGCTGATTATCGCGATATGTTCCTGGCACCGTTTGAGATATCCCAAAGTCATGGAGAAATATTCTGGCGGCAGGATAAGCGAGGTTTACAACTTTGGAGTCAGGGGCTGGATTTGCAGGCGAAATCATTGTGGGTCAGTGGTGATTTTCGTTATCAACAACCAAAAGAGCAGCCGCCGGCGCTGAGTATTCTGGCGGGAGTACGGGTTTATGATGCGGGTGATGCTTGGAGGTATTTTCCTGAGCCTTTGATGGGAACATCTCTGACTGACTATCTGACCGCTTCAATTATTAAAGGGCAAATAGAAAACGCAACGTTTGTTTTTCAAGGCAATCCCAAAGATTTCCCATTTGTAAAGAATGAGGGTCAGTTTCAGGTTTTCGCCCCACTGCGTCATGCTACTTTCCAGTATCAACCAGATTGGCCGGCGCTGCTGGATCTTAATATTGATCTTAATTTCCATAATAACGGTTTGTGGATGCTGGCTGCGCAAACTGCGCTTGGCAAAGTGAAAGCGAATAATATTTCAGCAGTAATTTCTGATTATAGTAGAAAGAAATTGTTAATCGACGCTAATATTCTGGGGGATGGTAAAGATATTCATGAATATTTTACCCGTAGCCCGTTAGCGGATTCTGTTGGTGAAACGCTTAATACATTACAGATTGGTGGTCAGGTTGCGGGTAATTTGCATTTGGATATTCCACTCAATGGCGGCAATGTGGATGCCAGTGGTGAGGTCACTTTAAAAAATAACCATTTGTTGATTAAGCCGCTGGGCAGTGAAATGAAAAATGTCAGTGGCCGGTTCCGTTTTGATAATGGTAATTTACAAAGTGACAAATTATCAGTGCAATGGTTTGGACAGCCTGTTACTGTTGATTTCTCTACCAAGAACTTATCAAAAAACTATCGGGTAGATGTTGGTCTGAATGCTCATTGGGCTGCTGCGAAATTACCTGAACTACCACCAGCAGTTGCCAAAACGCTTTCTGGTTCTGTTGATTGGCAAGGGAACGTGGGTATTAGTTTACCGTTTCAGGGTAAGGCCCAATATGATGTGAAAATCGACGCTGACTTGTCACAAGTAGATAGCCATTTATCTGTCTTGAAAGCAGATGAACTGCGTAAACTGAAAGTGCTTCATATTCTGGCTGATGGTGATATGGATCAGCTGCGGGTAACAGGGACGTTAGGTAAGCAGTATGCGTTTAATACTCAATGGAGTTTGGCAGAGAAAAGTACTCAACTGTCACGGGGAATTTTACAAAGTAACAGTGACAAAATTCCTGACTTACCTGAAAAATCGTTATTGGAATTGAATCTTCCGGCAATTGAGGGTGAAGAGTGGTTAGGGCTAATTGCGCCTTTGACTTCAAGTTCTTCATTGGCAGGAAGAGCACTGTTGCCACAACATCTGCATGTGTCGCTTCCGTCACTGGATGTGGGGGGACAACGTTGGAATCAGTTATCGTTAGATGTAGAACAACAGTCCTGGGGAACACAGGTTAGTGCTGATAGTCAGGAAATCAATGGTAAGCTTAATATTCGTAATAGTGGCCCGTGGCAGCTGAATTTGAGCCATCTTTACTATAACCCTCTGCAATATAACTCTCAGCAACCTGAATCAGATTTATCTAAGCAATCTCAAACAGGTACAACTCAGCGTTATTCGCTGAACCAATGGCCTTCATTAGATATTGTCTGCTCTGAGTGCTGGATTATGGGGTTGAAACTTGGGAAAGTGTCTGGCTCCCTGATACCAGAAGGTAATTCGCTTGTATTAAGAGATGGAATGGTAGACAACAGCGCCAGTAAACTAAATTTGGCTGGTCGTTGGCAAGAAAGTGCCGGAGAGAATAATACTCATCTTATGGGGCAATTCTCCGGTGAAAAGTTTGATGAGATGGCATCTTACCTTGGTATCGTCGTGCCAATTGTTAAATCGCCGTTTAACTTCCGTTTTGATTTTAACTGGTTGGATACACCGTGGAAACCCGATTTACGGACACTGAATGGCAATCTTAAAAGCGATTTAGGTAAAGGTGCTATCGAGAAACTGGGCGGGGGAAGTGCCGGTCAGTTGCTAAAACTGGTCAGTTTTGATGCTTTGTTGCGTAAATTGCAGCTCGATTTCAGTGATACTTTTAGCCAGGATTTTGAATTTGATTCAATCCGTGGTGATGTTTCAGTAAAAAATGGGATACTCAAGACTAAAAATTTACGGATCGATGGACTGATTGCTGATGTGATAACGAAAGGAGAGATTGATCTTGTGCGCCAACAGATCAATATAGAAGCCATCGTCACGCCGGAAATTTCTGCTACTGTCGGTGTAGCAACGGCTTTTGTTATCAATCCGGTAGCTGGTGCCGCATTATTCGCGGCAACCAAGGTCTTGGGGCCGTTATGGAATAAGATATCGGTTATTCGTTACCGGATTACCGGTAATCTTGAACAACCGAAAATTGATGAAGTCCTGCGTCAACTTAAGGAGAATAGAGGAACATGAGAAACGTCAATGTTGCACTCTTACAGTTATGTAGCGGTGAGAATATCAAACATAATTTAGCGCAAATTGAACAACAAATTAAGCCGTTGCCGGATACGATCAAGCTTGTGATGACCCCGGAAAATGCATTGTTGTTTGCTAATGCTGTCAGCTATCGTCATCATGCAGAACCGCAGGGAAAAGGGCCTTTGCAGCAAGCTGTCAGTGAAATCGCACGTCGTTATGGTGTCTGGTTATTAATTGGTTCTATGCCGCTTATCAGCCGTGAAAATCCGGAACGGATCACCAGCAGCAGTCTGTTGTTTGATGATCAGGGTGAGATCCGCGCCCGTTACGATAAAATCCATATGTTTGACGTCAATATTGATGATGAACATGGAGCATATAACGAATCGTCTGTTTTCCAGCGTGGGGAACATATTACTGTCGTGGATACACCTGTTGGTCGTCTTGGTATGACCATATGTTATGATCTGCGTTTCCCAGGGCTGTTTCAGGCTTTGCGTGAGCAAGGCGCTGAGTTGATATCTGTGCCTGCGGCATTTACCCGTTTAACAGGAAAAGCACATTGGGAGCCACTGTTACGGGCCCGCGCTATTGAAAACCAGTGTATTCTGTTGGCACCCGCTCAGGTTGGTGTACATGGAACCCGTCAAACATGGGGCCACTCAATGGTTGTAGACGGCTGGGGGAAAGTGATTAAGAAAAACCCAGATGCAGTCAGTGCATTACAACTGAATGTCAGGGCGGATAGCCTGAAGATTATGCGTGAGCAGATGAAAGTGGTGAAACATAACCGCTTCCGGCCACAGTTGACTTCCCTGATTGAAAAGAATACAGCAAATTAAAGAGTATCAATTATGAGTTTAACTTCTGTCAGTGAACATTTACTGGCTGCAAATAAATTAAGCCATCAAGATCTGTTTTCAGTACTTGGTCAACTGGCTGAACGTCGGCTGGATTATGCCGATCTCTATTTTCAGTCCAGCTATCATGAATCTTGGGTGTTGGAAGATCGGATTATTAAGGATGGTTCCTATAATATTGATCAGGGTGTTGGTGTTAGGGCTATCAGTGGTGAAAAAACCGGTTTTGCTTATGCAGACCAGATCACATTGAATGCATTGCAACAAAGCGCACAGGCTGCCCGTAGCATCGTCCATGAAACAGGAAATGGTAACATCCATACCTTTGGCGAAGTGGCTTACTCTCAGCTTTATGCGGCAATCGATCCGCTGCGAAGTTTCTCCCGTGAAGAGAAAATTGCGTTATTGCACCGAGTGGATCAGGTCGCTCGTGCCGAAGATCCGAGAGTGCAGGAAGTGAATGCCAGCCTGACAGGGGTCTACGAACAGGTATTGGTTGCGGCAACCGATGGGACTTTAGCGGCTGATATTCGTCCTCTGGTTCGCTTATCTGTCACGGTGCTGGTGGAAGATAACGGCAAACGTGAACATGGCACCAGCGGCGGTGGCGGCCGTTATGGTTATGAATATTTTCTGGAAATGGTGAGTGGTCAGATCCGTGCAGAACAATTTGCGCGTGAGGCTGTTCGTATGGCGCTGGTAAATCTTTCCGCTGTTGCTGCACCTGCTGGTACTATGCCGGTTGTTCTGGGAGCGGGTTGGCCGGGCGTGTTGCTGCATGAAGCTGTTGGTCATGGGTTGGAAGGCGATTTTAACCGCCGTGGTACCTCCGTATTCTCGGGTCAGATTGGAAAGAAAGTCGCTTCTGAACTTTGTACGGTGGTTGACGATGGCACGATAAAAGGTCGCCGTGGCTCATTGGCAATTGATGATGAAGGTGTTCCTGGGCAATACAATGTATTGATTGAGAATGGCATTCTCAAAGGTTACATGCAGGACAAAATGAATGCACGTTTGATGGGGGTTGCGCCGACGGGCAATGGCCGCCGTGAATCGTATGCCCATCTGCCTATGCCTCGTATGACTAACACCTATTTGCTGGCGGGTCATTCCACACCGGAAGAGATCATCGGTAGTGTAGAAAATGGTTTATATGCGCCAAATTTTGGTGGCGGCCAAGTGGATATCACTTCCGGTAAATTCGTGTTCTCGACATCTGAAGCTTATCTGATTGAGAACGGCAAGATTACCAAGCCAGTGAAAGGTGCGACCCTTATTGGTTCCGGTATTGAGGCTATGCAACAGATCTCTATGGTAGGAAACGATCTTGAACTGGATAAAGGTGTTGGGGTTTGTGGCAAAGAGGGCCAGAGCGTACCTGTTGGTGTTGGTCAGCCTACTTTGAAACTGGACAACTTGACCGTTGGAGGGACAGCCTGATTTTTGGCTGATTAATACTCTTGTTTGAAGACGCGCAAGAGGAACTGGAAGGGGAACTTAGTTTTAAAATTTTCCCCTAACAGAATTGGCGTCTTGTCTGTTTTAGATAGTTAGGTTGATTCGGCCATATCTTTAAGATACTGGAAAATCTGACGATAAGATTTAGGGGGCTTATTAGCCTCCTTTTCTTTTTTAGCATTGCGGATCAGTGTGCGCAATTGCTGGCGATCGGTTTGAGGGAATAATTCCACAACTTCATCGATAACATCATCATTGCCATCAATCAATTTATCACGTAATTGTTCCAACTTATGGAACAGAACGGTTTGTTGATTGTGACGATTTTTCAGTTTATCAATTGCAGTGGTAATGGGCTCAACATCTCGGGCACGCAGCATTTTACCAATTAATTGTAACTGGCGACGGCGTCCTTCTCTTTTTATCTTCTGTGCAAGTTCAATGGCTGCCAGCAGATCCTCATCCAACGGAATGCGTTCAAGCGCATTTTTGCTGAGATCAACCAATTCTGCGCCCAGCTTTTTCAATGCCTCGGCATCACGTTTAATTTCGCTTTTACTGACCCAAATTATCTCTTCTTCTTCCTCTTCAGCAGGATAATCATTGAGCCAATCTTCAGGCTGCTTTGCCATGGTGGTTTTCCTTTTAAAAAGGCCGGATCTGACAGGTTGATTTTTGGAGCATGACCTGTAGCCCGGTGGGTGTTAACATCCTAATATTGGGTATTGTAACTGGGAAAAACGCCTGATTACCACTCGGCATTACTTTATGTGGATAAAATGGTTCTGTTTTCCTGACAGATTTTCCCTTTATTCATCAAATTACGGGTAATTAATGAAAATCACTGATCAAATCGCGGAACAACGCAAGCAACTGGAAAATGCAGTTTCACAGGCATTAGAATTGGCAACAGCGGGTTGTGATGCCGCGGAAGTTGCTGTTAATAAAACAACGGGTATTGGTGTCAGTACCCGCTTTGGTGAAATAGAAAATGTAGAATTTAATAGTGATGGTGCGCTAGGGATCACCGTATACCATCAGCAACGTAAAGGGAGTGCATCATCAACAGATTTAAGTCCGGATGCTATTGCCCGTACTGTTCAGGCTGCAATTGATATTGCCCGTTATACTTCTCAGGATCCCTGTGCTGGTCCGGCGGATAAAGAGTTACTGGCGTTTGATGCGCCGGATCTTGATTTGTTCCACCCAACAGAATTGGATACTGATAAAGCAATTGAACTGGCTGCCCGCGCGGAACAAACGGCATTACAGGTAGATAAACGTATTACCAATACTGAGGGCGGTAGTTTTAACAGCCATTATGGTATCCGGGTGTTTGGCAACAGTCACGGTATGTTGCAAAGCTATTGCTCTAGCCGTCATTCGATGTCGAGTTGTGTGATTGCTGAATTTAATGGCGATATGGAACGGGATTATGCGTATACCATTAGTCGTCGTATTGAAGATTTAAAATCGCCGGAGTGGGTTGGGCATGAGTGTGCCCGCCGTGTGTTATCCCGTTTATCTCCACGTAAATTACCGACTATGAGAGCGCCTGTGCTGTTTGCTGCGGAAGTTGCAACGGGTCTTTTCGGTCATTTGGTTGGTGCTATTAGTGGTAGCAGTATTTATCGTAAATCTTCTTTCCTGCTTGATCATCTGGGCAAACAAATTCTGCCATCATGGCTGACGATTGAAGAGCGCCCACATTTGCTAGCAGGGTTGGCATCTTCTCCATTTGATAGCGAAGGTGTGTGCACCAGTAACAGGGATATTATTAAAGATGGCGTATTACAGACTTGGCTTCTGACAAATTATTCTGCCCGTAAGTTGGGGATGGCAAG
The DNA here is from genome assembly GCF_025384845.1 of Photorhabdus temperata. Taxonomy (NCBI): domain Bacteria; kingdom Pseudomonadati; phylum Pseudomonadota; class Gammaproteobacteria; order Enterobacterales; family Morganellaceae; genus Photorhabdus; species Photorhabdus temperata. The sequence goes on from NZ_JAJAFX010000031.1 coordinate 47,215, forward strand.
TACAGGCCATGCTGGTGGGATCCATAACTGGTGCATTGCAGGGCAAGGTGAGGATTTTGCTGGTTTACTGCGTCAGATGGGAACGGGATTAGTGGTTACTGAATTGATGGGGCAGGGAGTCAGTGCAGTAACCGGTGACTATTCCCGTGGCGCTGCTGGTTTCTGGGTAGAAAATGGTGAGATTCAGTATCCTGTTAGCGAGATCACTATTGCGGGCAATCTGAAAGATATGTGGGCCAATATGGTCACTATTGGGAATGATATTGAAACTCGCAGTAATATCCAATGTGGTTCGGTATTACTGCCAGAAATGAGTATCGCTGGTCAATAAGAGATACTCAGATTCGGTTACAGTGGCCAGCCCTGTTGAAATGGGCTGGCTGAATTAACGGTGGAGCTCACCGGCAGCTTCTGGTTGGTAAAGTAATTCTAATACTTTGACCCGGGTTTCTTCGCCGTTTGGCAATTTCCAACTGATTTCGTCGCCAATACGAAGGCCCAATAATGCCGCTCCCAAAGGAGCCATAACAGAAAGCTGGTCTGAACTGTCTTGCAGTGATGCAGGGTAAACCAGAGTGCGCACCCGCTCTTCACTGCTTGTCAGATCAAGGAAGCGAACCCGGCTATTCATAGTCACAACATCAGATGGAATTTCTGCTGGAGGTACAATCTCTGCACGATCCAGCTCCTCATTCAAAGCGTCAGCGATACTAGTATCTGCAAACGCTGGCTGTTCCAACAGGGAATCTAAACGTTCTGCGTCTAATTCGTTGATGATAATTGCTGGTTTAGTCATACCACACTCCAAATGGAATCCAACACAAAATAACACCCCGCACCGTGAGGAGGGGGGTGTTATTTAAAATGATTAACCTGATAGTAGGCTGTTCTTACTGGAAAAGAAAGAGATCGTGATCACGAACTGTTTTGTGCTGCTAATGAAAGCAGTTAAGAACATGATAAGTCAGATTAGTGGGTGGCGTTATTCTTCGTCAAATCCTGAATCAAATAGATTAATGATAGCGGCAAGAGCCTGTTCTTCATCTGGGCCACTGGCTTCAACTTCAATATAGCTGCCTTTTTCTGAATCCAGCATCAGCATAGCAATCACGCTGCTGGCTTCAGCTTCAACATGGCTATCATTGCGCAAGACAACATGAGATTCAAAGAGCTGTACCAGATCATACAGCTTCATTGCTGGCCGGGCGTGCATTCCCAGCCGGTTTTTGATTTCAAGTTTCTGCTTGACAGTCATTATTTTCGCTTTTCGAGAGTACGGTGGCGCGACTGTACGTTTTTGCCACGGGAGCGGAAATAGTCAGCTAACTGCTCTGCCACATAAACAGAACGGTGTTTACCACCGGTGCAGCCAATCGCCACGGTCAGATAACTGCGGTTATTGGTTTCAAGCATGGGTAGCCAGAGTTCAAGATAACTGCGGGTCTGATAGATGAAGTTATGCACTTCCGTATGGCGGTCGAGAAAAGCGGCTACGGGACGATCAAGACCTGTCATTGGCCGCAGCTTTGGGTCCCAGTGTGGGTTTGGCAGGAAACGTACGTCAAAAACATAGTCGGCATCAATTGGAATGCCATGTTTGAAGCCGAAAGATTCAAAGACCATTGTCAGCTCACGTTCCCGTTTGCCCAGCAGACGGGTCCTTAACATCTCAGCCAGTTCATGGACTGACATTTCGGAAGTGTCGATAATCAGATCTGCTCTTGAACGAAGTGGCTCCAGCAGATCGCTTTCTTGATCAATCGCGCTTTCCAGAGAAAGGTTTTTGCTTGATAGTGGATGCAGACGGCGGGTATCGCTGTAACGACGGATTAGCGTATTACGGTCAGCATCAAGAAACAGTAATTGCGGTGAGAAACTGGCTGGTAGTTTAGTCAGGGCTTCTTCGAAAACTTCGGGGGATTCCGGCATGTTTCTTACATCAATACTGACAGCAGCAGAAATATCGCGGTCAGCCAGCGTATTGGCTAATTCCGGCAGCAACACTACCGGCAAGTTGTCTACACAATAAAAACCCATATCTTCCAGTGCGCGCAAGGCAACGGATTTACCCGAACCGGAACGGCCACTGACTATCATCAGCACCATGAGGCGACTCCCCTTAATTTCTCAGTGGTTATTATTATGAGCCACTGTTATCTGTTGCTCTCCATTCATTGCAACAGCTATTCAGTGATAATTGCGTAAAGTTCTTCATCACTTTGTGCCGATCTCAAACGACGGCAGAGATTTTTATCTGCAAGGCGTTTGGCAATCAATGACAGTGTGTGCAAGTGTGTTTGGCATTGATCGTTTGGAACCAATAAAGCAAACAGCAAATCGACTGGTTGATTATCAATGGCATCGAAAGCAATGGGTTGTTCCAGATTGAGGAAAACGCCAACAGCTTGATCTGAGCTTTCTTCATCCAGCTTACCGTGAGGGATAGCAATACCACTGCCAATTCCAGTAGTGCCTACTTTTTCTCTGGTCAATATTGCTTCGAATACAATATTCTCGGGTAATTTAAGCCGCTTAGATGCCAGCTCACTGATAATCTCTAAAGCCCGTTTTTTGCTCGAACAATGTACATTATTGCGCGTACATTCGAGGGAAAGAACAGAGCTTAGTAGTAAATCTGCTTGGTTATTCATTTTTCTATTCGCTTAGGTGCTTAATTGATACCGGATGCCATAGATTATCTGTGGCATCCGGTATTTGTGCACTGTTTTACAGCAAGACTCCGCTGTTTTTACTACAGCTATTGTTAAATAACTGTTAATGTTGTCTCAGTTTATCTTTATGTTTGGTTAACTGACGAGCCAGCTTATCAACTAGTCCATCAATTGCTGCATACATATCTTCATGTTCTGAGGATGCGTGCAACTCGCCTCCGTTAATATGTACCGTGGCTTCGGCGATTTGTTGTACCTTCTCCACACGGAGGATTACCTGAGTCAGGTTGATCCTGTCGAAATATTGATCCAGCTTGCTGCATTTTGCAGTGATAATGTCGCGTAATGCATCAGTAATTTCAATATTGTGGCCAGTTATTTTGAGTTGCATATTGTCTTCCTTCTCTGTTCATTTCAAACCAGACGCTTACGTTGGTTTGATGGCGGAATGGATAACGACTCTCGATATTTTGCGACAGTCCGTCGGGCAACTATAATGCCTTGATCGGCTAGCATGCTCGTCAGTTTGCTGTCACTTAATGGTTTGGCGGAGTTCTCCGCTGCTACCAGTTTTTTCACCAAAGCCCGTATTGCAGTTGAAGAGGCTTCGCCTCCACTTTCTGTATTAACATGGCTGGAGAAAAAATACTTCAATTCAAAAATGCCACGTGGGCTGTGCAGGAATTTTTGGGTAGTCACCCTGGAAATGGTAGATTCATGCATATCGACCTGGAAGGCAATATCTGCCAAAACCATGGGCTTCATATGTTCTTCGCCATGTTCAAAAAACTCCTGTTGCTGCTCTACAATGCAGCGCGTAACTTTCAGCAGAGTATCATTTCGGCTTTCCAGGCTTTTGATAAGCCATTTAGCTTCCTGTAGGTTATTGCGGATAAACTGGCTGTCACTTTCATTGTGTGTATGTTGCCCAAGTTCCGCATAATGCTGATTAATGTGTAAACGGGGAATGCTATCTGTATTTAATTCTACTTGCCAGTGTTCACCCTCTTTTCGAACCAGCACATCAGGGATGACATACTCTGATTCACCTGTGTTTACCGCCAAGCCAGGTCTTGGTTCAAGTGACTGAATTAAATCAATCACTTCTTTCAGTGTATCTTCTTTCAAGCGACTTAAGCGGATTAAATTGCGGAAATCCCGATTACCCAGTAACTCCAGATGTTCGCAGACGATCAGTTTCGCCTCTTTCAGATAAGGTGTTTCTGGTGGGAACATTGATAGCTGGATCAGTAGACAATCTTTTAGATTACGGGCAGCGACACCGATAGGATCGAAATGTTGCACTCGTTTGAGCACGGCTTCCACTTCTGTCAGAGTCAGTTGATCGTCGCCAATGCTAGCAAGGATATCCTCCAGTGGTACAGTAAGGTAGCCTGTATCATCTACGGCATCAATGATTGATGTAGCAATTGCTGCATCTGTTTCCGTGAAAGGGGTCAGTCCTGCCTGCCACATTAAATAGTCTTGCAGGGTTTGGACTGTTTCACCTTGGTAAAGCGGCAGGTCGTCATCACTATAGTCATTACGTGTACCGGAAGGTGTACCAGCTGTATAAATTTCATCCCAGCTGGCATCCAGTGGCAACTCATCCGGTATATCCTTTTGTTGCAGGGCATCAAGCGTATCCATAACGTCAGTTTCGTTGTCGGGAGATTCTTGATTACTGATTTCTTGATGATCTTCATCCTGCTCAAGCAAAGGGTTCATTTCTAACGCTTGCTGTATTTCCTGTTGAAGTTCAAGCGTAGAAAGTTGCAACAAACGAATGGCTTGTTGGAGCTGTGGTGTCATAGCCAGTTGCTGACTGAGCCTGAGTTGCAAACTTTGCTTCATAGCGTTAAATCAATTCTCCTGGCTGAATTAGAGCCGGAAACCTTCGCCTAAATAAACGCGCTTCACCTGTTCATTATTAAGGATATCACTCGGTGTGCCGTGAGCAATCAACTGCCCTTGGCTGACGATATAAGCACGCTCACAGACATCCAATGTTTCACGGACGTTATGGTCTGTGATCAGGACGCCTAGCCCGTAATCCCTCAAATGCTGAATAATTTTTTTGATATCGATTACTGAGATTGGATCTACGCCGGCGAAAGGTTCATCCAGCAAAATAAATTTAGGATTGGCGGCCAGTGCGCGGGCAATCTCTACGCGGCGACGCTCACCCCCGGAAAGGGATTGACCCAGATTGTCCCGTAGGTGGCTGATATGGAACTCCTCCATCAGCTCTTCGGCACGTTCCTTTCGTTGTTCCTGTGTCAGATCCTGACGGATCTCCAATACGGCCATCAGATTGTCGAAGACGCTCAGACGGCGGAAAATAGAAGCTTCCTGAGGCAAGTAGCCAATACCACGGCGCGCCCGTTCGTGAAGTGGCAGTAGGCTGATATCTTCGCCATCAATGGTAATTGTCCCGGCATCCCGTGAAACAATGCCTACGACCATATAAAAAGTCGTGGTTTTCCCTGCGCCGTTAGGGCCAAGCAGACCAACAATTTCACCGGAGTTCACGTTTAAGCTGACATTTTCAACGACCTTACGGCCTTTGTAAGCTTTTGCCAGGTTTTCTGCGTTTAGTATTGCCATATCTCGTTATTTACTCTTGTTGTTAACCGCAGGGCTTTCTTCTTGTAACTGAGAAGGTAACAGAACAGTTGTCACTCGTTTACCTTTGTCACTGAACGCTTCCATTTGCTGGGTTGGGACCAGGTAAGTGATACGGTCGCCTTTTATATTGCTGTCTAATTGTTCCAGATAGGCGTTGCCAGTCAGTGTAACCAGCTCCTTATCCATTTCGTAACGCATTTTGGCGCCGCGGCCTTTGATGGGTTTGCCGTTGTCCTGTAGCTGATAGAAAGTGACCGGATTACCAAATGCCTCAACAACCATTTTTTTAGAATCGCCATCTGGGCGGGTCACAACAACTTTGTCAGCGTGGATATCAATAGAGCCCTGTTTAACGATCACGTTTTCTGTAAATGTGGCAGTGTTCCCGGTCATGTCAAGGGATTGCTTGGCAGAATCAATAGAAATTGGTTTCTGTGTGTCATCTTTCAGTGCCAGAGCCGGAAGACTGACTGTAAAAATGGCACTGGCAATAAGAGCATTACGGATTCTGTTGTTCATGTTGGATTTCATAGTAGGTGTTAACCTTTTCAATCAGTTCAGCGGTTTTGTTCCGCAGATTGCCACGCATTTTCATACCGACGGACTTCAATCCTACGCCAATCAGTGTGACCTGATCGTCGGATGAAACATCCTGAGTTACCAGATTGACGATAGCATTTTCTGTGGTAATACGCTGTAATTGTGTCGTATCAGTCAGGCTGTCAACCTGCACATCTCCGTAAAGATAGAGCATTCTGTCGTTGGTCAGTTTGGCTTTGTTCGCACGAACTGTCCATGTAGCAATGGCATTTGAGTCATATGTCGTTAATACCGGCTTGGTAAACCAGGTAAGTTTTGACTCAGCATAATTCTGGACGTCATCAGCGACCAGTTTGTACGTCAGCTTACCCGTAGGATCATAAACAAAGGTTATGGTTTCCTGGCTTTGGTATGTTGGCTGACTGTTATCTGTATCAGAAGATGAGTTAGTCTCGTCTGAATCAGATAAGTTCCAGCCAATTAACGCCAGGGTGATTAATGCCAGTATTATAGCCAGCCAGGATTTGATTTTATCCATTCTCGTTTCGCTTCAACCTACTATATTGATAATCCTTTGGCCTCTTCCAGTTTATTCTGAGCGAAAAGCACCAAATCACAAAGTTCTCTTACTGCACCGCGCCCCCCAGCAATCCGGGTGACATAATGTGCTTTTGGTAATAGCAGTGGATGCGCGTCTGCCACAGCGACAGATAAGCCCACTTGTTCCATGACCGGCCAGTCAATCAGATCATCACCGATGTAAGCAACCTGTTCTGGTGTTAGTCCCAGTTTATCTAACAGTTCTCTATACGCCAAAACCTTATCACTTTGTCCTTGGTAAAGATGTGTAATGCCCAGTGTATTTGCTCGATCTTCCAGCAATTTTGCCCGACGGCCGGTAATAATAGCGACTTCGATTCCTGAAGTAATCAGGCAACGAATTCCGTAGCCATCACGAACGTTAAACGTTTTCAATTCTTCGCCGTTATTGCCCATATATATCAGGCCATCAGACATCACACCGTCAACGTCGCAAATCAGCAGACGGATTCTACCGGCTTTTTCAATAATGTCTTTATTAACTGGACCATAACAGGTATCCAGATAAACTAATTGGCTCATTAAGACGTTCTCTCAGGTTAAACTACGCCAGCTTGTAGCAGGTCATGCATATGTAATACACCAAGTAATTTATTTTCCTCGGTAACCAGTAAGGAAGTGATATGGCGTGATTGCATTAAGTTTAATGCATCAACGGCAAGAGCATTCGGTTTGATACGGATACCGCCAGTTGTCATAACAGCTGAAATTTTGACATTGTACAAATCAATTCCCATATCAAACACTCGCCGCAAGTCACCATCGGTAAAAATACCATCAATATACATATTTTCATCGCAAACGACGGTCATACCCAGTTTTTGGCGGGTGATTTCGACGAGAGCTTCACGTAAAGAGGCATCGCGATTCACTCTTGGGATATCATCACCTGTATTCATTAAATCACTCACCAGCAGCAGAAGCTTGCGCCCAAGTGTGCCGCCTGGATGTGATAGTGCGAAGTCTTCAGCGGTAAAACCACGTGCCTGGAGTAATGCAACCGCTAAAGCATCACCCATAACCAATGTTGCAGTCGTGCTGGTTGTTGGCGCTAAACCTAACGGACAGGCTTCCTGTGGGACTTTGATACACAAGTGAATGTCTGCGGCTTTGCCCATACTGCTGTTGTAATTGTTAGTCATGCAGATAAGCGGAATTTTTTGACGTTTCAATGCGGGGATCAATGACAGAATTTCATTGGATTCACCCGAGTTTGAGATGGCTAAAACGATATCTTTAGGTGTAACCATACCGAGATCGCCGTGGCTGGCTTCTCCCGGATGAACGAAAAAGGAGGAGGTACCCGTACTGGCGAAAGTTGCAGCAATTTTACACCCGATGTGGCCGGATTTGCCCATCCCCATGACAATAACCTTACCTTCACAGTTGAACATTAGTTCACAGGTGCGGGCAAAATCTTCATTGATATAGTGTTCAAGTTCTGCCAACCCATCACGTTCTATCTGTAAAACTTTCTTACCCGCTTGCTGAAAATCAATCTTAGGCATTTCTTTTTCCTACTAATTTGTGTTTATTCAATACTGTAATTGCAAATAAACAGCACGATAAAATAAGCGATAAAGCAGCTTAATAACAGGACACCTTTAAATCGGTTTAACCGGTGTTTACGACCCAGACAAAATGCAGCAAATATTGTGCTGGCTACCATCATCACCCAAAAATCACGGTGGAAAGATGCCGGGGAAATGGTTGCTGGTGAGAGTAATGCGGGAAGGCCCAAAACAATTGATATATTGAATATATTCGAACCTATAATATTCCCGAATGCAATATCATCTTCTCCTTTGAATGCGGCTGCAATAGAGGTTGCTAATTCTGGCAGGCTGGTACCGACCGCAAGCACAGTAAGCCCGATAACTAATTCACTAATACCATAAATGCGGGCAATAACCGTTGCATTATCAATAACCATGCGGGTTGCCATAGGTAAAATAATCAACCCTAATAGTATCCAAAGCAGGGCAATGCGTTTATTGCCTTCCCGCGGTAATTCAGAAACCTGCTCTTGTGTGTAAATATCAGTTTCGGCACAGCGTGGCAGAGCCGCCATTTTTATCATCAGTAATATATACGCAATGGCAGAAGCCAGTAATACTAACCCGTCCATTCGACTGAGATAGTTATCACTCATCAAATAACCACAGAAAGCGGTGATCAGCAGCATTAAGGGCAGTTCTTGCCGCAGCATTTCTGATTTTACTTCCAGTGGGCGAATAAATGCAGCAGCGCCGGTTATCAGCAGCAGATTGGTAATGTTGGAGCCAATAACATTACCAACCGCCATATCAGGTTGGCCGTCTAGCATGGCAGTGGCTGAAACCATTAATTCGGGCAGAGATGTTCCGATGCCAACAATGGTAGTACCAATAATAAAAGGAGGCAGTCCCAGAGTACGGGCAAAAATTGCAGCACCATATACTAATCTATCGGAACCATATACCAGTAAAATCAACCCGGTAATTAAGAGTAAAAAGGTCAGAAGCATGGAGCGTCCCTTGTAAGGTATATTCCGAATTTAATATTAACGTTGGTTGATTTCTTAAACAAAAATTGTTTGTTCAGTTAGATGGGGTATATTCTGACGGCGGAGGATGGAAAAGTAAAATTTGTCACAACTTTGGTAGCGAAAATTCTCAAGCTTTTTTGTAGTATATGTGATTAATATATGAACCAAATATAAAGCCAATTTATTAACCGTTAAGGTCTATCAATAATGAGTCAACAAACAGCAAATCTCATCGAGATCCGTGGCATGTATTTTACCCGTGGTAACCGTCCGATTTTTGCTGATATTAATCTGGCGGTGCCCAAAGGAAAAGTCACTGCAATTATGGGGCCTTCTGGGATCGGGAAAACAACACTATTACGGTTGATTGGCGGTCAGTTGCGCCCTGAACGGGGAGAGATCTGGTTTGATGGCGATAATATTCCTGCTTTATCCCGTTCTCGTTTGTATGCGGCCCGTAAGAAGATGAGTATGTTGTTTCAGTCCGGGGCATTATTCACTGATCTGAATGTTTTTGAGAACGTCGCTTTTCCGCTGCGTGAACATACGAATCTGCCTGAAGAAATTATACAGACGACTGTCATGATGAAATTGGAGGCTGTTGGGTTACGTGGCGCCGCGAATTTGATGCCTTCTGAACTTTCCGGTGGTATGGCAAGGCGTGCTGCTCTGGCTCGCGCCATTGCACTTGATCCTGACCTGATTATGTTTGATGAGCCTTTTGTTGGTCAGGACCCGATTACGATGGGGGTTTTGGTGAAACTCATTGATGAACTGAATAAGGCGCTTGGTGTGACCTGTGTGGTTGTTTCCCACGATGTGCCGGAAGTTCTGAGCATTGCAGATTATGCTTATATTATGGCTGAACAACAGATTATTGCAGAGGGTACCGCTCAACAGTTGCAGTCTAATTCTGATCAGCGGGTACGGCAATTTCTCGATGGCATTGCTGATGGGCCGGTACCTTTCCGTTTCCCGGCAGGGGATTATAAAACTGAGTTATTAGGATAGTGTAATGTTGATGTTAACACAGGCGCTGGCGGCACTTGGCAGGCGGGCCATCGAGGCATTCGCCTCTTTTGGCCGTGCCGGTTTTATGCTGTTTAGCGCGGTAATTGGCAAGCCAGAACCTGCCAGACAATGGCCATTACTCCGACAACAGCTTTACAGCGTAGGTGTTCGGTCATTGTTGATTATTATGGTTTCAGGATTATTTATTGGCATGGTGCTCGGCTTACAGGGGTATCTGATACTGACAACCTACAGCGCGGAAGCCAGTCTTGGCATGATGGTGGCGCTGTCTCTGTTACGTGAACTGGGGCCGGTTGTTACTGCACTGTTGTTTGCCGGTCGTGCAGGATCAGCGCTAACCGCAGAAATCGGTTTGATGAAAGCCACGGAACAAATTTCCAGTCTGGAGATGATGGCGGTAGATCCATTACGGCGTGTGATAGCACCCCGTTTCTGGGCCGGGTTTATCAGTATGCCGTTATTATCCTTGATTTTTGTGGCTGTAGGCATTTGGGGTGGCGCAGTGGTTGGAGTTGATTGGAAGGGGATCGACAGCGGTTTCTTCTGGTCTGCAATGCAGTCTGCTATAGAGTGGCAGAAAGATTTGCTTAACTGTTTTATTAAAAGCGTCGTTTTCGCCATTACCGTGACTTGGATTGCTTTATTTAATGGTTATGATGCGATCCCCACCTCAGAAGGGATCAGCCGGGCAACAACCAGAACGGTGGTTCATGCTTCGTTAGCCGTTTTAGGTTTGGATTTCGTGCTGACAGCACTCATGTTTGGGAATTAAGTCAATGCAAAGCAAGAAAATTGAAGTTTGGGTTGGATTTTTTGTCTTGATTGCACTGGCTGCAATCGTCTTTTTATGCCTGAAAGTGGCAGATATTAAATCGGTCGGTAACCAACCGACTTACCGTTTATACGCAACTTTTGACAATATCGGCGGTCTTAAAGTGCGCTCACCGGTAAAAATTGGTGGTGTGGTGATTGGCCGTGTTGCAACTATCTCTCTTGATGAAAAAACTTATACACCGCAGGTGGCGCTGGATATCATGAAGCAATATGACCGTATCCCTGATACCAGTTCTCTTTCCATCCGCACTTCGGGTCTATTGGGTGAACAATATATTGCCCTGAATATGGGGTTTGAAGATCCAGATATGGGAACCAATATCCTGAAAGAAGGAGACCGCGTGCAGGATACTAAATCAGCGATGGTACTTGAGGATCTGATTGGTCAGTTCTTGTATAAGGGGGGTGATAACTCTCAGAGTGGAGCAGAACATACTCCGGCACCAACCCGCAATTGAATATCGTTAAGAGGAACCAATTATGTTGAAGAGATTATTAATGGTGGCGCTGTTGGTGGTTGCGCCATTAGCTAGCGCAGTTGATCAGACGAACCCTTACAAATTGATGCAGGATGCGGCAGAAAAGACGTTTACCCGCTTGAAGAATAGTCAGTCACAAATTCGTCAAAATCCAGATTATTTGCGCCAGGTGGTGAAAGAAGAATTACTGCCCTATGTACATATCAAATATGCTGGGGCATTAGTTCTGGGGAGCTATTATAAAGATTCGACGCCAGCACAACGTGAGGCTTATTTTACCGCATTTGAATCTTACCTTGAGCAGGTTTATGGGCAGGCTCTGGCAATGTATCACGATCAGACTTATCAGATTGATCCTGAAAAACCATTGGGAGACAACAATATCGTTGCGATTCGTGTCACTATCATTGATTCAAATGGCCGCCCGCCGGTTCGTCTTGATTTTCAGTGGCGTAAAAACAGCAAAACGGGTCATTGGCAAGCATACGATATGATTGCTGAAGGTGTCAGTATGATTACAACTAAACAGAGTGAATGGGCTTCTATCTTACGTCAGCAAGGTATTGATGGTTTGACTAAGCAACTTGAAATCAGTGCCCGGCAGCCCATTACGCTGGAAGAGAAAAAGTAACATGAATGAGAGTCTGAGCTGGGAAAAAACAGGGCAAACATTGATCCTCAAAGGTATTTTGGATCGTGACACTTTGCTGCCTCTCTGGCAGCAAAAAGAAAAATTACTGACCGGTATCAACGGCGTCAATGTGTCACAGCTTGAGCATGTGGATTCTACCGGGTTGGCTCTTTTAATCCGTTTTAAACATCATATGCGAAAGGAAGGGGTTAAACTGCTCTTTTCCGGCGTCAGTGAACGGCTTGGCACCTTGATTACGCTTTACGATCTGCAAGAAATTATCATGGATAGCTAGCCGAAAATCTCAGTAATTATCTGTATAATCAGCGCCCTTGTAAGCAAAAATGTTACAAGGGCGTTTTCATTGTTTAAGAGTAAGTCGGATTCTATTAGGATAGACGACGGTCTATTATTTCTAACTACAGAATTGAGCAATTATGGATACCAATGAGATTAAACAAGTGCTGATGGATAAATTAGCACTGGATGAAGTCATCGTTAACGGAGATGGCAGCCATTTCCAAGTTATTGTGGTTGGTGAAATGTTTGCCGGCATGAGCCGGGTAAAACAGCAGCAAGCCGTTTATGCGCCTTTGATGGAATACATTGCTGATAATCGTATTCATGCCCTGTCAATCAAAGCTTATACACCGGATGATTGGAAGCGGGATCGTAAGCTCAACGGTTTTTGATGCTGTTTGCCTCGCCGCGAACAGCAAATTATATAAAGAGAGTCGTCACAGATGGATAAATTTCGTGTGAAGGGACCAACTCGTCTGTCGGGTGAGGTTTCTATTTCCGGGGCAAAAAATGCTGCACTGCCAATTTTGTTCGCCGCATTGTTGGCTGAAGAGCCTGTTGAGTTGCAAAATGTTCCAGAACTGAAAGATATTGACACTACAATCAAATTATTGAATTGCCTTGGGACCAAAATTGAGCGTAATGGTTCTGTCTTTGTGGATGCCCGTAGTGTGAATCAATATTGCGCGCCTTACGATCTGGTAAAAACGATGCGTGCCTCTATTTGGGCGTTAGGTCCGCTGGTCGCGCGTTTTGGTCAGGGGCAAGTTTCTTTACCTGGTGGTTGTGCTATCGGCGCACGCCCGGTTGATCTGCATATCAGTGGCCTGGAACAGTTAGGGGCTGAAATTGTTCTGGAAGAGGGCTACGTTAAAGCTTCCGTTAATGGACGTCTGAAAGGGGCTTGCATTGTGATGGATAAAGTCAGTGTCGGGGCGACAGTCACGATTATGACTGCGGCAACACTGGCTGAAGGGACAACGGTTATTGAGAATGCGGCACGCGAACCGGAAATTGAAGATACCGCCGATTTTCTCAATACCTTGGGCGCAAAAATTACAGGTGCAGGTACTGACCATATCATCATTGAAGGCGTAGAACGTCTTGGTGGTGGTGTATACCGGGTATTACCCGATCGTATTGAGACAGGTACATTCCTGATTGCGGCTGCGATATCCGGTGGTAAGGTTGTTTGCCGTCATGCTCAACCTGATACATTGGATGCCGTATTGGCTAAATTGCGTGAGGCGGGTGCTGATATTGAAATTGGTAAAGACTGGATCAGCCTTGATATGCACGGTAAACGGCCCAAAGCGGTGACATTGCGTACTGCTCCCCATCCCGGTTTCCCGACAGATATGCAAGCCCAGTTCAGCTTACTGAACTTGGTTGCTGAAGGGGTTGGTATGATCACCGAAACTATTTTTGAAAACCGTTTCATGCATATCCCTGAATTAATTCGTATGGGGGCTCATGCGGAAATTGAAAGTAATACAGTGCTTTGTCATGGTGTCAAAAAGTTGTCTGGTGCTCAGGTCATGGCGACTGATTTACGGGCATCTGCGAGTCTGGTTCTGGCGGGTTGTATTGCGGAAGGTGTGACTGTTGTTGACCGTATCTATCATATTGACCGTGGTTATGAACATATCGAAGATAAACTGCGCGGGCTTGGTGCGGATATTGAACGATTGAAATAAGCGGAAAAGTGATTTTGTTTCTTTATTTGGAAACAGGAAGCGATGTAGTTTAAAAAAACCAGATTGGTGATGGGTAGAGAAGTAAGGTGTATCCGCAGGGTCCATGGCTCAAGCCGATAAAAAACATTTATGTGCTATTACGATCTACCCATCATTACGGTTTTGATTGAGAAATTTTTACTGGGTAATTAATATTCATCAAATTCTGCAATCGTCACTTGCAGTGACAGCATTTTCCCATTACGCAATAAAGTCACAGGAACAACGCTGTCGGGGCGTATTTCAGCCACTTGATCCATTGTTTCAGTCGCAGAAATAGCAGGCTTGTTATTTACACTGGTAATGATATCACCGACCTTAATACCGGCTGTTTGGGCGGGTCCATTTGGGGTAACCTGGAATACCCGTAGCCCCTGAATCTGATTAATATTGCCGTTATAAGAGCGAATATGTGGGAGTTCTTGTGACGCTATGCCGATAAAGCCCCGGATAACCCGTCCATCACGAATAAGTTTCTGCATAATTTTTGTGGCGAGTTCAGTAGGAATAGCAAAACCCAACCCTTCTGGTGTTTCACCGTTTTCACTTTTATCAAATGATAACGTATTGATGCCCACCAATTCACCAAGGGTATTAATTAACGCACCGCCAGAGTTACCTTGATTAATGGAAGCATCTGTCTGGAGAAAGTTTTGGCGTCGGGTAGGGCTTAATCCAACGCGACCAGTAGCACTAATAATCCCTTGGGTAATGGTTTGTCCTAAATTGTAAGGGTTACCAATAGCCAGAACGATATCTCCCACATGGGCTACTCTATTTGGATTGATAGCAATGATAGGCAGATTCTCGGCATCAATTTTCAGGACTGCAAGATCTGTTAAACTGTCAGAGCCGATGACCAGGGCTTCATAAAAATGACCATCTTGTAGTGCAACAATAATTTGCCCTGCATTATTAATGACGTGTTTATTAGTAAGAATATAGCCCTTATCACTCATGATGACGCCAGAGCCCAGAGTATGATTTTCCCTGCCTTCATGAGAAAAACTCCCCATGTTGCTGCTGTAGACGTTAACCACTGCGGGAGCTGCCCTGCGGACACCTTTATTAAAGCTGAATGGAACTTCATCACTATTGTTGCTGGTGATTGCAGAAACCAGCCCGTTAGGGCGCAGTGATGGAATGGTAATCAGCAAAATTACAGCTACAAGTAATCCTAAAAAAGCAGAGCGCAGTAACTTGGCAATCATGGGTATTATTCAGCATGAGTTAATGAGTCATTGCAGGATAACATAGAAATTAACAAACACAGCATTGCGCTGTATCCCAGATTGCTGACTTTTAGCATCCGGCTATCCCTGTTGAGTTTTTAAGTGAGGTAAGATTAGCCACTCTTTATCTTAAAGTGATAAAACAGCAGTTAAGAAAAGCCATTGTTTTGTCTGTTAGCGTGGTTTTAAAATCTGAAAAAAATGGCAAGCGTATCATGAAAAAAACAGGTGAAAACTTTAATCATTAAAGGTAAAAATAATTGATTAGGGATTTTTAAAGTGGGTGAAAAATCCGATGTTATATTGACGTTGAAAGAGAAAATATTAGGAAAAATGGGTTTTAAATTTATTAATAAGATGATAAAGTTAAATAAGAATATGAGATTATATAAAAATGTTTAACTGATTTAACTACACAGGGTTGGATTTCATTTATTTGCTTATTCAAAGCACAGTTTTAAATAAAAAGTTTTTAACTTTTTAACAATGGATTTATTTTACACTTGGATATTTTTCTTACCATTTTATGGTTTTTGTCTTGTCTTTAATAAAATGGCTATTTTAGAGTAATAAATGGTATGTGCATTTAGTGAATATCATTTTAAAAAGGTTTTGGTGGTCAAAATAAAATCGTTTATTTATTAAAAATAGGATCTTCATATGATTTTCATTTAACGCCATCCACCTATACTGTTAAAATTATGTTTAAATCGATCGGTAAATTAACGCGGTGTTGCATGATAAATGCAACATAATAACGCTGGAAATAATCTAGTTCGTATTCAGTTAAATCATTTATTTGCGGATTCTGTTATTCATGGGAAATTATTTAACTGGCTTATGGGAAAATTTATTCCTTGGTTGAAAACATTATTAAAGTTGGTTCCTTTTTTTAAATGTATTGTCTGGCTAATTTATTTAATATTCTTGTTTTTCTTTTTTTACGGGGTATATAAGCATTAATAAAGCCAATTCTTTTTCTCATTTTTCATTGATGGCTTTATGATGGTCAGGTTTTAAATTGTTATTAAAAACCATTTTTTAACCTCTGGTTTTAATCGGTATAATAAGGTTTTAACCGTTGTTTTCACTACTTTTAACACCTGTTTTTTCTTAAGTTTAATCATCATGGTATATTGTGTTTTACGTTTTATCAACGTTAATTATGCTCACTTCTTATAAATCATAATTCTTTATTTTATCTTCATAAATCAACCCGTAAATAGTCTGATGGTATAAAGACACCCTTTTATGTTAATGGTTAATGGTTTTGATTAAATTTAATTAACGTATTTTTAAAAATCTACACTTATAGTTAAAACCGTCTTTTATATAAAAGCTTTAATATCTCTGTTTTGTGTTTTTAAATGGTTATGGCAGGACAGATAAATGTAAAATAATCGGAGGATAATATTGTCGATGAATACATTAAATATGACAGATAATAAGCCGTTTTTAGTCACTCTGTACCTTTTAAAAATCTGGCATTAATGGATGTCTGTTTTTTTACCCTTAGCTAACTAATCGCCAAAAGAAGCAACTTGCCGATCGCCTAAAAAGGGAAAACAAGTAAAAGGAGAAAATGCATCATGTTAAAAAGATGACAAGTCTGTAAAGCGATTATCATTCCGAGGGTTTTAGTTTTCAACTGGAGAGAGACTGCTTAATCTCGTCTTTTATCGATTCCATTTCTTGATGGATTCCAAATTGTAGTGGTCAACTAATTCCGGACAGTAAATTAAAGAAAGCCCCAGCTGTGGCTGGGGCTATGAGTTATTTTTTGGATGGATAGTTGTAATGATCAGGTATTTTGTAATCTTCTGGGATCTCCGACCATTTGCCGGTTCGAAGCAAGACTTCTGTATCTTCAGCAATGGCGTCAAAGAAGCTGGATAAGCTCATGGCATGGATTCT
This sequence comes from Photorhabdus temperata, assembly GCF_025384845.1. NCBI lineage: Bacteria > Pseudomonadati > Pseudomonadota > Gammaproteobacteria > Enterobacterales > Morganellaceae > Photorhabdus > Photorhabdus temperata. Next base: position 64,340 of record NZ_JAJAFX010000031.1, read on the forward strand.
TATTTCTAAGATAGCTGCACGTATTGCCAGCTCATCATTGTGTATCTTTGCCTGGGCAAGTAACGCCGCTTTTGATTGTAATAACTCTAAATGTCTTACCAGCTTACTTTCCAATAGCACATTATAATCAACAGATAAATCATCAATATCTACTGAATGGGCAGATTTCTGATTCAAAATACCTAGAAAGTTTTCTTTCATCTCATCAAGGAATGAATAATTTGTCATTTTGGTAGTCTCCGTCCTTCTTCTATAGCCTTATCCGTTTTAGATCGATTAAGTGAACCATCAAGATTCAGAACAGCTTTGATCTTGTGCTTACTATCAAAGACTTCAATGTGGTTTTTATGCATTCCGTCTAGGTAGTATTTATCACCTTTAGAGATATACTCACCCACATCCCCTTTTACCTGATAAACACTCTGCCCATCGTATATTTGGTTAGTTTTCCGTGCATTATTCTTCATTTGACTGCCAAAACCAGACTGCCTAAAGAATTCACCCATATTCCCTACCGCACCCTGGTTAGGCTGATAGGGCTGTTTATTCTTCCCAACAATCGACGCAACCGAAACTTTACCAACCGCGCCACCAATACCGGCAGATTCTACCGCTTCTTTAGCTATCAGTGCACCTTTTTCCCAGGCAGGTAGCGAGTTATACAACAGCCCTAAATCGTTCTGGTTTTCTGTCGTCACAAATTGGCTGAGACGATGAGCATCTTCTTCCGACAAGTCAAACATCCATCTCAGGCCACTAACAGCATCGGCTGTTTTTATGCCACCTTCCATTTCGGCCTGATAGGTCAACGTACATAACCCACCGTTCCCGGCACAGTCAGACAACATTTCTGCCCGTTGCGCAGCGCTCAGTTCTCCGTATTTGTTCCAGATGGCTTCGGTAGAGGCACCTTGCTTATTGGCCTCTTGAAGTTCTCTGGTCAGATTATAAACACTCATGGAATGCAGGTGATTAAAGAGGATCACGATTTCACCGGCATTCGCACCACTGTTAGCACCTTCTGCGCTATTGGTCGCAATCGCACCGGCAACGCCGCCGATAATTTTACCGCCGGCCTGAATGCTCATTGGGTCGCTGAAAGTTTTATCCAGCGTGATTGCCGCCAGTTCCGCTGCCAATGCACCCGCCGCAGCCCCTTTTGCATTGCCGCCACCCATCTCGGCGGCCAGAGCGGATACAGCAGCATGGCTAATTGCCTTGCCGGGTAAACCTAATATTTGACCGTTTTTCCCAATTAAATTAGCCCCTTCCGCATTAATCTGCTTGCCGATATTGGCAAGTAATGCGGTGGTGAAGTTATCTTTAAAGCTGCCGCCATTGATGGTTGTCCCCAGGCTGGAACTGAT